>SKZM01000136.1 GCA_007127385.1 Methanosalsum sp. | reverse complement strand
GTCAAAGCCCCGGATTATCTCTGGAAGAGTGGCAGTTTCACCTCCCACAATTGACATCTTTGATATCTCGGCGCCCTTAACCAGTCCTTCCCCTATCTGCTCTGCAAACATTTCACTGTGGGATTCAAGTGCCAGATAATCAACAAAAGCGACCGGTTCAGCGCCTGTTGCCAGCAGGTCATTAACATTCATTGCTATGCAGTCAATTCCCACCGTGTTCCACTTTTTCATCTCATTTGCTATCAGTACCTTGGAACCTACCCCATCTGTTGTCATGGCAAGAGCATATTCTCCAAAATCGATCAATCCTGCATAGTGTCCAACATCCATCAAAGCCGAACCCAGGCCTTCTCTCCTGTATACAAACTTGCTGGTCAGTGCTTTTATTGTTGATTCTTCCTGATGGATATCAACACCGGATTCTGCATATGTTAGGTTTTTTCTGCTCACTTCTCATGCCTCTCAAAATCAGATTCAAGTTCAAATTCACTGTGCAGGATACGTACAGCTCTAACAGAATCCCTTTCATGTACAACAAAAGAAATATTATGCTGGGAAGAACCCTGGCTGATCATGATCACATTTATTGTTTCGGTTCCAAGAGCACCAAATACCCTGCCTGCAACTCCGGGAATTCCTGCCATGCCTGCACCAACCACTGCTACCACACATATATCCTTATCGGAAGCCACCCTAACAACGTCCCTTCCAAATTCAGACTTGATAACTCTAACAGCGGAGTCAAGATGCGTTTCATCCACCACTATGGACATGTTCGCCTCGGAAGAGCCCTGACTGATCATGATTATATTAACGCATGCATTGGCAAGTGCTGTAAATACCCTTGCGGCAGTTCCTATAGCACCTACCATTTCTGCACCTGATATATTGATCAGGGCAACTTTATCAATCAGTGTGACCGCCTTTACAACATCCTCGATCTGCATTTCATCTGCCACGATCAGTGTACCCTCAAATCCGGGATCAAAAGTATTCTTAACACGCACAGGGATCCCATTTCTAATGGCAGGTTCTATTGCCCGTGGATGAAGTACCTTTGCACCAAAATAAGACAGTTCCATAGCCTCCTTGTAGGATATCTGGGAAATTGTTCGGGCTTCCGGAACGATCTTTGGGTCACTGGTCATGATACCATGTACTTCCTTCCATAACCATATTTCATCCGCACCAATGGCAGCTGCAATGATTGATGCAGTAAAATCAGATCCTCCTCTTCCAAGAGTGGTGATGATACCGTCCTTATTCTCGGCAATAAAGCCTGTGACGATTGGTATATGGTCTGCAAGCAAAGGAGAGATTCTCTGATTCACTGTATCATAAGTGCTTTCAATAGGTTTTGCATTGCCGTATTCATTATTGGTAATAATGCCTGCTTCCCCACCGGTAAATCCCCTGGATTTTATGCCCTGGGATGACACAGCTCCTGCCACTACAGGAACAGCCAGGCGCTCACCATAGGATGAGATATAGTCTATTGATCTTGATGTAAGCTCACCAAGATAACATATCCCGATCAGCGCTTTTTCAAGTTCATCTATTCTGCAGTCAATGTTCTCAATGGTAGCATCAGCAGTATACTTATCATCAATAGCTGCTCTTGCTGCATTATAATGTTTCTCTTTTAATATGTTAATGAGTTCCTTCACCTGAGGTACTTTTCCGTTTTGAGATACCTCACATGCTGTGTTCAGGAGTAAATCAGTCACACCACCAAGTGCCGAGGTTACTGCCACAACTTCATGTCCCTCATTATGGAAACGCTTCAACAAACCAGCAACATGACGAATTTTTTCACCATCTGCTATTGAGGTGCCACCGAATTTCATAACCAGTCTCATAGTATGATCACATTTTATCCAAATTATTTAAAATATTTTATCAATCTGGACTATAAAAAGTAAACAGGAGATATAAATATTTTGAATCAAAACAGAAATATCCAAAAACAGGAAATAAAGGAGCAGATCCTGATTAAAGACCTGTTCACTGTTTCTGCATCATGAAAATTATAAATCCTCCTATTGATGCAAATGCGATCAATACAACTGAGAGTACTGATACAAAAGAAGGAGAGTCAGATAGGTCAGGATCTTGTGAACCTGAACTGTTATTATTCCCTGATTCCCAGAATCTAAGATTTTCAGTTGCATAATCCCTATCCAGTGAATCAGATTCACTGATATTGTTATCGTATACAGATTTATCTGATGAATATACGGTCAGTTTCATGGAATCGGATGTTCTGGATCCTTGCGAAGATACAACCTGTACCTTAACATCATATTCACCTGCTTCAACATTTTCCAGTACAGCAAAATAACTACCTGAATCCGGCTGACGACGCAGATCCATTACATTGCCATCAAGCAGAACTGAAGCTTCCTGTAAATTATTTCCTTCTATATGATAGCGAACTATTATCAGCTCATTCTCATATATTGATCCATTCTCATGAGTTACAATATCAATATCAATACCAATATCAACATGATTCTCATCTGCCGTATGATCTCTCAGGGATATCTGCTCCAGGAATACCAGATCAGAATCCCTGCTTGAAAAAACATCAGCTACTCTGGCAATGACCTGAGATGTAACTTTGCCATCGAATTCCTGATTATAATAAAATACGTCACCTATACTAATATCTTTATCAGCAAGAGTATGTCCGTTTTTCTCAAGTCTGAGACTTACATGGTCATTTGAATTTTTCACATAATCATATGCATGGAGAACATAATCATTTTCCAGTTTTGTAGAAGACCCGATTTCAACAGTCCGGGATCTGTCAAACAGCAGAAAATCCTCAGTATCCATCCGAGGATCACGATACTGTTCAACAGCGATTTTGATACTGCTGGATTCACCTGTACCGATTATTTCCATCGGGGTAAGTCTGAGCACAAGATACTCAGTGTCTTTATCGTTGCTGGAATCCGTTACAACATATTCAAGTGCAGAGTTCTTTCCGGCAATATGATCATCCAGTTTGAGCCGGTCATTCTGATGATATATCTCCACCATTGCTGAGGGCCCGCTTGTTCCAATATCAATGACCTTAAAGGAGTATTCCTGTTCCAGCAAAAAATCTTCACCAATTCCGATTTCACTCTCTGAATAATGAATAAGGGCATTCCTTTCATATCCAAGTGCACTGGAGGCTGTGGCCAGTATCAAAAATGCTGTGAGAGATAAAATAATTATAAATTGTACATTCTTCATAAGATCACGGATAATATATTGTTTAAAGAAAATTATTTCACAACTCCATACTTTTTATATTAACAGATTAATGTATCGGTACATATTATGGACCGGAATAACATCTCCGGCTGACAAAAGGTGACCCCATGAAATATTTAGTGCTCATTGGCGACGGAATGGCAGATTACCCTATAGATGAGATCGAAGGCAGGACTGTATTGCAGTATGCCAGAACTCCAAACATGGATTATATTGCAGGCAATGGAATTAATGGGTTTTCTCAAACAGTTCCTGAAGGGATGACCCCTGGAAGTGATATTGCAAATATGTCAATCCTTGGGTATGATCCGGAAAAATATTATTCAGGCAGAGCACCACTGGAAGCTGCAAGCATGGAAATCATTCTTGAAAAAGATGATGTGGCATTTCGATGCAACCTTGTCACTTTAAAGGACGATATTCTTGAAGATTATAGTGCAGGCCACATATCCACCGAACTTGCAGAAACACTGATAAAATCTATAGACTCAGATATCGGTTCTGAAAATATAAGATTTTATCCCGGAATGAATTATAAACATCTTCTGCTTTTAAAGAAGGGAAAAGGTATTGACGCAGTATGTACCCCCCCACACGACATTATGGGGCAGGAATGGGAACGGTATCTTCCACATGGAAAAGATGGCGATTTTCTCTCTAAGATAATAAGAAGAGCCCATGGCATTCTTTCAAAACATCCTGTCAACATTGAAAGAATAAAGAGCAGAGAAAAGCCTGCAAATTCTATCTGGCTATGGGGTCAGGGATATGCACCTGCATTTCCGGAATTCAAACAGCTTTACGGACTGGATAGTGCTGTCATTTCAGCCGTTGATCTTGTAAAGGGTATAGGCATTTATGCCGGAATTGATGTTATTGAGGTCCCTGGAGCAACAGGATACTTTGATACAGACTACAGGGCAAAGGCAGAATATGCAATCAAAGCACTTGAAGATCATGATATTGTTTTCGTGCATGTTGAGGCTCCTGATGAAGCCGGACATATGGGAAGTGTTGAGGAAAAAATAAAGGCAATTGAGAATTTTGATCAGAAGGTTGTGGGAACCATACTATCACATATACTCAACAGTGATGAGGAATATACAGTACTTATAACTGCAGACCATCCAACTCCCATCTCTCTCAGGACACATACAACAGACCCGGTACCGTTTGCGATCTATTCCACAGCCCTTACAGAGAAGGACAATGTTTCTGCCTTTGATGAAGATTCTGCATCCAATGGATCAATGAAAACTGTCAGGGCAAGCAACCTGATAAGGATCCTTCTTGAATTATGATATCAGTGCAGTATAAGGAACTCATTGACAGAATGAATAACCTGAACCACTGAAATATCTTCATATTGTATTAGGATATTTTTTTGGATTAATGAAATTATATTCTT
>SKZM01000213.1 GCA_007127385.1 Methanosalsum sp. | reverse complement strand
TACCATATACACCTTGCATTCAAGATCAAAGTAATTACATGCAAATGAAAGTGAACTGCCCCACTGACCTGCCCCTGTTTCTGTAGTCAGTCTTTCGTTTCCTTCTTTCATATTATAATATGCCTGGGCAATTGAAGTATTGGGTTTGTGACTTCCAGGAGGACTTACACCTTCGTATTTATAGTATATTTTTGCAGGAGTTTTGAGTATCTCTTCGAGTTTTTTTGCCCTGTAGAGCGGAGATGGCCTCCACATCCGGTATATATCCAGAATTTCTTCAGGAATTGAAATATATCTATCACTGCTTAATTCCTGCTTAATCAATTCTCCAGCAAAAATAGGTTCCAGCTCTTCGATTTTTATTGGTTCATTGGTTGCCGGGTTTAATGGAGGATCAAGAGGATTGGGCAGATCTGCCAGAATGTTATACCACTTCTGCGGCATTTCATTTTCATCAAGTATGATTTTTGTTGATTCCATATTATAGCCTCATATTAAATTAATAGTACTTTATAGTACAGATATGCACTATTTTCAATATTATATATCGATTTTGATTCTGCATCGTTCTGGTCAGAGATACTCAAATTTTACAAAAAGGATCTCTGTCATTTTGCTGCATTAATATCGGATCAGACCTGATCTGCGATATTTGATGCGATTCCTGCAACACTAATCGAGTTCTTTCCAAGTATCCGTATCATAGCCTCCTTACCAACTCCCCCTTCGTCATAAATAATATCCGGTACAGAACCATTAAGTGACCTTATAGCCTCGGATACGCCCCAATCCATCGTACTTACATTTTCAGGCTCCTGCTGTCTGTCAAACATGGAGATGGAGAGACCCATATCCCTGCATATCTGAATTATTTCCTTTGAATATTTTATGTTCAGAGCTGACCTTATATCAGGATCAAAATCCATTGCCGCAAGAATAATCCTTGCAACATGACTGCTCTTTCCAAAATCTATATCCCCCACAGTTACCGAAGCATTTTCAAGACGAACAACTCTTCCAGAAACAGCAGCAACATCTTCTATGCTTTTTGCATATGGTATTGCCATTGCCAGATTGGTCCCGACTTCAGGTATCAACCTGAAAAATGATCTGTGCCCCGTAACCAGATGAACAGCTTTTTTAACATTCCTGAGAACATCATACCTGGAAGCACTATCAAGTATTCCACCTGATTGATTGACTGGAGCAACTCCCCTGCCGACTGAAGAACTATTGACAATAGCTTGTTCAACAAAACTTTTCGAATAAAATGCCGCTTCTTCCAGTGAATAGTTTCTGGACAGACAGGCGACAATTGCAGCTGAATATGTGCACCCTGAACCATGTGTTCCACCCCTGACCAGTTTTCCGGGTATCATGGTATAATCATTGGTTGCACGGTCATAAATGAGATCAGAACCTTTCAGGTGCCCTCCGGTAATTATCACATAATTCACACCTTTTTTACCAATTATCCGGGCTGCTTTTTTCGCATCATCCATATTTGTTATGGAAACACCGGATATGACCTCTGCCTCATGCACATTCGGAGTAATAACATCACATAATGGAACCAGTTCATCTATAAGCGTTGATAGTGCCTCCTGCCTCATAAGAGAACCACCGGCCTCTGCAGACATTACAGGATCGATCACAAGTCCGAACTTATATTTCTGGACACAGTCTGCAACTTCACGGATAATATCTGAAGAAGGTAGCATACCTGTTTTTGTCCACACCGGGTTCAGGTCTTCACACACTGCACTTATCTGGTCTGAAACCACTTCATGAGGAAGATCATAGCTGGTCAGTACCCCATGGGTATTCTGGGATGTAACCGAAGTAATAGCACAGGTACCATGGACTCCCAGCATTGAAAATGTTTTCAGGTCCGCAGCAATACCGGCGCCTCCCCCGGAGTCTGATCCTGCAATAGTCATCACAACGGGCATTTTCTGCATGTAAATTCACCTCTATCTACCATGAATCTCGTTTATTGTCCTGAAAATATTTATAACCAATGAATAGATTAATAGGAGAAACATAAATTCAAAAACGCAAATAAATAAATTTATCTGGCTTTTCGATAGTTTTATATATTGTATTTGCAACATTCATGCATCAAAAACAGCTATAATAAAAATTATATTTAATTAAAATTATGGACGTCTTGAAATGGCAAACCGACCTCTTGATATACTGAACAATGCACTGAACACACCAGTTATAGTAAGGCTTAAAGGAGCGCGTGAATTTAGAGGGGAACTACAGGGATACGATGTACATATGAATCTGGTTCTTGACAATGCTGAAGAGTTAAAGGACGGAGAAATAATCCGCAAACTCGGTAGTGTTGTGATCAGAGGAGACAATGTGGTTTATCTCTCACCCTGAGGATTTGCATAGAATTAATAAAAATATAAGCGATTCATATGAATGATCTAAATATATTCAATAATTAAAAGGTGATGATTAATGTCCAAAGGTACTCCTTCAATGGGTAAAAAGCAGAAAAGAAGTCATGTGACATGCAGGCGCTGCGGAAGCGTTTCTCGTAACATCCATACAAAACAATGCACATCATGCGGTTTTGGTAAAAGTGCCCGAATGAGACAATATAGATGGCAAAAGAAATGCAAGTACTGATTCACTAATTTCTTTTTTGGAGATACAGATGGAAGAGAAATGCGGTGTTGTAGGAGTAGTTGTTAGCCCAGACAATGAATCCTCTCCAGACGTCGCACATCAGATGTACTACGCCCTCTACGCACTTCAGCACAGAGGTCAGGAATCAACCGGCATAGCTGTTTATGATGGAACGACCATACATTCCATAAAGGGTATGGGTCTTGTTCCTGAAGTGTATATCAAGGATGATCTCGATAACCTTTCAGGAAATGTGGGAATCGGACATGTCCGGTATTCTACCACAGGTGATTCAAGAATTGAGAACTGTCAGCCGTTTGTAGTAAATTATAAAAATGGCTGCATTGCCCTGGCACATAATGGTAATCTGATTAATGGACAGGAGCTAAGAGATGAACTTGAATCTGAAGGGCATATTTTTGTTACAGAATCTGACACTGAGGTCATAGTTCATCTACTAGTCAAAAAACTACTCAAATATGATATAATTGAATCTTTAAAGAAGGTAATGGAGAGGCTTGAAGGATCATATTCATTGACAGTAATGATCGATTCAATACTCATTGCCATAAGGGATCCCTTTGGATTTAAACCACTCTGTATTGGAGAAGTTGACGGAGGATATGTAGTTGCTTCAGAAAGTGTAGCAATAGATACTCTCAATGGAAAACTGATCCGTGATGTTGAACCTGGTGAGATCGTAGTTTTCAGAAACGGAGATATCGAGAGCTATAGAGTATCAGAACAAAAAAAGGTCTCACACTGTGTTTTTGAATATATATACTTTGCAAGACCTGATTCGATAATTGATGGCCAGCTTGTATACAGAGTGCGTGAAAAAATTGGGAGGGAACTGGCAAAAGAACACCCGGTAGAAGCTGATATTGTATCTCCGGTACCTGATTCGGGAATCACATCAGCTGTTGGTTATGCAGATACATCATCAATTAAATACAGTGAAGGGTTGATGAAAAATCGATATATAGGAAGGACTTTCATTTTGCCAGGCCAGGCCATGAGAGAAACGGCTGTAAGACTTAGAATGAATACAATTTCACAGAATATATCCGGAAAGAAAATTATCCTTATTGATGATAGTATTGTACGGGGAACTACCTCAAAAAGGATCATCAATATGATTCGCAGCGCAGGTTCAAAAGAAGTACATGCACGAATCGGAAGTCCTCCGATAATTGCACCATGTTATATGGGAATCAATATGGCAACAAGGGAAGAATTAGTTGCTTCAGACAGGAAAATATCTGAGATAGAAAAATTGATAGATGCAGATTCTCTTGGATACCTAAGTATTGAAGGACTCATCAGAGCCATTGGAATAGACAAAGATAAACTCTGTCTCGGATGCCTCACAGGTGTTTATCCATTAAAGATCCCTTCTGAAGAATGCGAATCCTGAAACACAAAAACAAATTTAGCTGGTGATTAACAGAAATAATTCACAGGAACAGTAACAAAATATTTCATTTATTGCTGTTTTATTCTTTTTAATTTTCATTACTTTTTCTAAAATATCAATCTGGATACTGGATATAAAAAAAACAAACCTATCTACTGGTTCGATTTATTCAATTTAAAGACAGGCCGGGACCGAGAATCGAACTCGGATCGTAGCCTCCACAGGGCTACAGGATAACCGCTACCCTACCCCGGCATCAGCACATGGTAGATTCAAAGCAAACTATAGATGTAGCTCTATTAAATAAACTTTTCCTTCTTTATTCAAAGATATCAATAAATCAAAGCAATAGAGATTCAACAGGAATAGCACATTCAAATGCCTGAAAATGTGATTTTCCAGTATTCATATTTTACAGCAGGTATAAAGTTACAAATAATTAACCTCATACCCGCTGCAACGATAATCCCTCTCCCCATCCCGCTCTTGGAATATATGGTTCACATAAATGATATTACCGCATATATGGGCAATATATTTTGTGAACATATAACATATATTGTATACCTTAGATATATAATTTTTGATATGTTACCAATAATTATACAACTTTACTATCTAAAATATATATTATTTGTA
>SKZM01000051.1 GCA_007127385.1 Methanosalsum sp. | reverse complement strand
GTGCAAATGTAACAAAATCAGCCATGATATCAATCCAATGTCCAAGCAATTACATAAATTTAACCTGATGATTATAATTTAAACGGTCCAGTAAAGATAAGAGGTAATAATCTTTAGCGGATGATCGTCTTCATTGTGCCGGATACCCCAAGGGCTATACCCTCGACCTCAATACCACCATGACCTTTTGCCCCGTCACCTACAACAAACAGGTTCTCAATTGGTGTTGTATTCCCGATATCCTGCCCTGAACCCGCCCTGTTGACCGGCCAGCCGTTATGGTAGGACTGAACCATCAATACTTCGTAGTTTTTCCCAGCAAATATATCTTCAAGGTCCTTAAGTCCAAGTTCGATCTCTTCTTCAAGATGATCTATTCTGTCCCGGGGTATGCACTGATGCGCCATTATCAGGTGCTTGCCAGGTGGTGCAAGTCCGGGGTCTATATTGGTAACCTCATTGATCCCGTTGACTCTGCGGGCATAGGGTGTCAGCAGCACACCTCCATGCCCGATAAGGGGCTCATCGGCACCAAGGCAGATCTTCACTCCGGCGGAGGGTACTATCTTTTCAACGCTGTCCAGATATTCTTTGTAATTATCTTTGTTCCTGAGCTCCGGACAGATCCCGGCAGTTTCCCTGTGGCCCAGATTGCTGATGACAATATCTGCAGGATAGGGATTTTCATCACAGATAATGCCTGTTGCATTTCCATTTTCTGTGATTATTTCACTGACCTCACGGTCTGTATGTATCTTACCACCGGATGAAACGATTACATCTTCCAGTGCCCGGATCACGGCTTCACATCCTCCGATCGGAACACCTGAGCCACTGTAACGGTACAGGTTTGAAAAGATCTCAAAAGCTTCCTTTACAGGCAGGTCACTGCTTCTAAGGCTCAGTGACCAGCCACAGAAAGAGTCTGCGATCCTGTAGGTCCAGTCTTCATGTATGTGCTTTGAGAACCACTCCTGAAAGGATCCTCCCTTTGGAGGAAATATCTTTGTTGCCGTGGTGTAAAATGCTATTTTTATTCTGTTTATAGTGGAGAAGGGTTTGGTGAAATGATTGAAAGGCATATCCACATACCCGTCTTTATAGTCTTCTGAATTTTTATCTGCAGGCATGCGTATAACTGACATTGGCCTGGAACGCACTATCTTCACTTCAGCTCCCACGTCCTTTAGTATCTGTGCCAGAGGTCCGCTGGGACCATGAGGGATCATGTGCAGGGCACCGGTTGTTAACTTGAATCCTTTATGATCAATGTTTGTGAACCTGCCGCCGATTACCGGGAGTCTTTCAAATACTTCCACATCATACCCGTTTCTGGCAAGTTTTGCTGCAGTCAGCATCCCTCCAAGTCCTGCACCTATAACAATTGCCTTCAAGATCATACCTCTATTGCTTTCAGGGGACAGTACTGGACACAGGAACTGCATTCATTGCATCTGTCATTGAATTCTGCCCTTCCCATCACATCAATAGCATCTTTTTTACATATCGCAGCACACTGGCCGCATCCGACACACAGATAATTTATTTTCATGTAGCAGGCCACCATTTTTTTTGGATCATATTGGAACTATGATTTACCGGTTTGCTCAGATTTATTATGGATGAGTTAAATACCGTTGTATATTATAAGTATAGTGTTTGTGCCAGTCAGTAACCTGCTGGTGTTATCTGTCAGAATTTCTGCAACTGAACACTTTGCTGATAGTACGATATAGCTGACCTGATTAGCCGGATGTTACTGGCATGGACTAAATGCACAGAATGTTCCTCCGTCTGTGCATTTTCCACTATTTCTATCTGATTATCTGATAACATCGGTGATATATAATATTTATCTATGGGTCATCTGTTCTGGCTATGGTATTTTTTTTATTTGGTGATGTTGACCGGCATATATGCAGGTCTCTGTATCCAACGTTATGTAATCTGTCGATTTTTTAATTGTTTTCATTTTTAATAAGCTACAATTCTGACTGAAAAATTAGATAATTTAAAGTAATGTGGCTTAATTTCTATTTTTCATAATCAACTGTGACTGATATTTGGAAATAGTTATATAGAAATAGCTTATCTACGATTGATATCATCAGGTGATATATTATGGCAGGAATAATTGACAGTTACATCCCAGTTGCCATCATACTAGTAGTGGCAATCATTATGCCTATTATTACGATGTTCTTTGTGAACATCCTGAGTCCCCGAAGTCCGGGTGAAACAAAGTTCTCTACCTATGAATCAGGTTCGGATCCAACAGGTGAAGCAAGGATTCAGTTCAAGGTCGAATATTATCTATATGCTATTGCTTTTGTTATTTTTGACGTGGCTATACTGTTCATGTTCCCGTGGTCAGTGATCTTTGCTGGATCTGATATGGCTGCGATCTTGACTGTTGAACTCTTGATATTCATTACGATCCTCCTGTTTGGATTCATATATCTGTGGAAGAAGGAGGGTCTTAAATGGGAGAAATAAACCAGAATATTACTCAGAAAACGAACGAAAAAGTGGAGGAAGAAGTAAATCAGGAAGAGATTCCTGGAGTCATCACCACAACTTCCAATGCAATAAGCGATTTTATCAAAAAGACAGCCGCCCAGGATTTTATTAACTGGGGCAGAAAGAACTCTCTGTGGTTCATGACTCAACCCATGGGCTGCTGTGGTGTGGAAATGATCGCAACAGGCTGCGCTCATTATGATACTGACCGATTTGGTATAATTCCAAGGAACTCACCAAGGCATGCAGATGTTATGATTATAAGTGGCTATGTGACCAAAAAGTACCTGCCTGCCCTTAAGAATCTATGGGAACAGATGGCTTCACCCAAATGGATTCTTGCCATGGGTGATTGCTCAATAAGCGGCGGTCCATTTTATGAATCATACAGCACAGTGCAGAATATTGATGAGATATTCCCGATTGATGTTTTCATTCCTGGCTGTCCTCCAAGACCTGAGGCTTTGCTTGAAGGTTTCATCCAGCTTCAGAAGAAAATTGCAGCAAAGAAAGATAAGGGTACCAATTACTGAGGTTAAAATATGGATGCGAAAACAATTATTGATTCTATAAGTAACGAATTTTCTGATTCTATATCAAATACCCTAATTGAATCTGAAATAAGGGTATCTGCATATGTTTCATCTCCGGATGTTGTTGAAGTGTGCAGATATCTTAAAGAAAGCCTGGGATTTGATCATCTCTCCTGTGAATCGGTTGTTGATTACATTAAAAGGGATGAATTTGAGGTGGTATACCACATAGCTTCGTATGATCATCCGGTCGTACTGACCCTGAAGGCAATACTTCCCAGAGATAATCCGGTAATTGATTCCATTGTTGATGTATACTGGAACGCAAACTGGTATGAGAGAGAGAACTACGAACTATATGGTGTCAGTTACACCAATCATCCTTATCTAAAAGTACTGGTTCTTCCTGAGGAAATGCTTGGTGAATGGCCTCTTCGAAAAGATTATGAGGGCTTTCCCCAGAAAACAGCTAAAAATCTGGTGTGAGGGATATTAATAATGATAGAGAAAACCACTCCTTCTGAGATGATAGTTCACATCGGTCCCCAGCACCCGATGCAGCCCGGCCCCTACAGACTCAATGTCAAGCTGCATGGTGAAACAGTTGTGGACCTTGATGTGGAGCTGGGATTTATCCATAAAGGTATTGAAAAGATTCTGGAAAACAAGACATACCTGCAGGGAATCACAATTGTGGATAGAATGTGCTATCTTGCTGCTCTTTCCAATGAAGAGGTATTCTGCGGGTGTGTAGAACGTCTGGCTGGTATTGAACCCACACCAAGGTCCCAGTATATCAGGGTAATAGTTGAGGAACTGTCCAGAATACAGAGCCATTTGCTTGGATTCGGAGAGTTCGGGCACTTTATAGGCTATGCCTCAATGTTCATGTTCACGATCAAAGAAAGGGAAGATGTACTGTCCCTGCTTGAAATGGTCACAGGTACCAGGATCACCCATTCTTATATCCGGTTTGGAGGTGTAAGGGAAGACCTTCCAGAAGGTTTTGAAGAGAAGTGCAAGAAGGTATTTGAAGGTGTCAGGATTGCCTGTGATGAGTATGAAGAATTGCTGAGAACAGATACTATTTTCAAGGAGAGGTCAGTTGGTGTAGGAGTCCTGACTGCTGATATTGCTAAGGAATATGGTGTTGCAGGACCTTCACTTCGTGCCACAGGCGTTCCTTTTGATATACGCAGGAATGAGCCCTATCTGGTATACGATGATCTTGATTTCAATGTCTGTACCCAGACAGAAGGCGATATATTTGCCAGGGTCAAGGTACGTCTGGATGAGATCCGTGAGAGCATGTATATAATAGAGCAGGCCCTTGACCAGATCCCTAAAGGTCCTCTGTTTGCGCCGGATTTACCATATGGCAGGAGAACCCCTGTAATGAGAGTTCCCCAGGGTGAGGTGTTCTTCAGGGTAGAGGATCCACGGGGTGAGATGGGAATGTACATGGTATCAGATGGTTCTGATAAACCATACCGTGTAAAGGTCAGAGGTCCTGTGTTCCCTACAATGCAGGCATTGCCGCCATTGATCAAAGGAGAGTCTATAGCTGATGTTACTGCAATTGCCGGTAGCATGGATTCATGTACCAGCGAGGCGGACAGGTGAGTATGATGGTGGATATTATAGAACTGTATAATAATCCCTGGTTAAGAGGTGTTCTTGGCCTTGTACTGATCGGAGTAATTTT
>SKZM01000097.1 GCA_007127385.1 Methanosalsum sp. | reverse complement strand
CGGATAATAAAGCTACATAGCTGCAATCTTTCAATTTTGCAAAGGTGGTCCTGAATAATTGCAGAGACATCCAGCAGTGTCCTGTCCCAGGATGAACGTACATTCCCTGATGACAGAACCTCAAGAAAACAAATGTTATATTTATTCATCAAGGTGGATAATTTATGTTTACTGAGATCTCCTGGCATCTGCTTCACAATAGAGTCAAGCTGTCTGAACATACTCCTATCAAATGATTTTAAAAGAAATTCATTCTGTCTATGAAATCTCATCAATGGGAACACTGTATTTGATCTATGCACAGCATCTATTGCATTCCTGAAACTGGCTAATGTAAATATCCGGCTCAGAAAACAGTCCCTGCATTCAGGGTCTTCCATATTTACTTCATTTATCACCGGATGATACGGAAACATTCTGATAACATGCTGTGAAAAAATCCCGGTGCCATCTCTGGAAAATTCCACATCCATCGATCCCGGAGTATATAGCTTAACATCATTGATTCCACATGATGGGGATTTTGATTTCAAAATAAATCCATCGATCCCATCGCAGGAATTTAAAAAGAATAAAGAGAACCTGTTAACTTCTTCACTCAGATCACCACTTCCAGCAGGCTGTATAAATCGTATCCTATCTTCATCTGACACAAGCAATACAGGTTGGCGTGGAACACCAAGCCCTATTGAACACTCAGGACATACAGGTATGAATTCAGCATATTTTGCCAGTTCTCTTACCCAGCTACTATCAACAATACGGCCATCATACCTGCAATTATCGAATTCAATGCACCTGCTGATAACTATCTTTGGTACCGCATGGTCACCGGATAAAATTACATCTGTTCCCGGGACATAATGATCATTCATAGGGAGAAATCTCACTAAAAACTACAGTCCTTTTAGCAAAACATTCCTCACCATACCTTATAAAAGATTCAATGGAACCTTCCAGCAGCTGGGGATTTACGACCCCTACTTCTTCTTTGACCGGATTTCCCTGACAGAAGAACTTGAAGGTAGGTGTTGCCAGGATCTCATATCTTGAAGCCGTCCACTGATTTGAAACAATATCAATCCTGAAAAATTTACAGGACATACTGTATTTATGTGCGTATTTTTTGAAATGAGGATATATTGAATCGCAATGGGGACACTTTGGCTGGTAGAAAAAAACAACTACCGGCATATCTTCCTTTTCGACAATCTGCTCCCATGTTGAATCATCTACCTCAATAACATCATTGTTAGTATTGGTCATAAAAGACACCTGATTAAATAATATATACTTACGAATATATAAACTAGAAGTCAGAATAAGTAAAAATTTGAATTTGATCTTCCAGAAGATCGTAAATCTCTGGTTTTGCTCAATTATTCAGTATTCTAAGGTAAGGCATTATATGTACATATAGCCCTGTAACAGAAACAGAAACCATAGCAATCCAGAGAGGAGAGAGCATTACCAACCCATCAGGTCCAATAAGCAGTGCTGCCATTACAAAGGTTTTCAATCCAATGAGACGAACAATCTGAATTCTTTTAGAGGATAGGAATGCCTTGCCCATATCATCCATGGCTGCAACAGGCTTTAAAGTAAAAATGGCAAGAATGTACAGAACTGTTATTATGAATAATATACTGAAAACCTCTGAGAATATCTCCATGTTTTGAGTATTCTTTGTCCCAATAAGAACAATAGATATGATTATTGAAATTATTGCAAAGTACAGGTGCCTTCTGCCAGCCGGTGGGAGCCTGCTTTCCAGAATGTAGAATGCCGACATTACCGGCCCAAATATCCAGCTGTGATCCAGGATAATCCATACTCCAATAATAAATACGATCAGTGAATCGATCAATGTTACCTCATTTCCCGATGTTCGGCTCAAAATTCGGAAAATGAGAAGAAGCCATAGTATCAGCAGCAAATTCGGAACTGCATTCAGATATATATATCCTGCAACCAGCAAAGAGGCAAGTATGGCAGTATAATCATGATCAGGGTCCATTTCACGGGACAATGCCCAGCAAAGGAACACTGCTATAGCTGCTGCAGCTGCATCCAATAAACTGTAGTGAACAGGTATTCCTGACAGAGATCTGTTAATTGATATTATAAGCAGTACGGCAGCTGAAAGAATTAGTATTAATAGATTCGGAAAATACCCGGTGTCTATGGATCTTGTCAGAGAACTTATTCTGGAAATATTCATGTGAAACCCTGGTACTGAATCCTTTAGAAACCTGTGTATAAAAATATGCGGATAGATAGAACAAGTTTTCGATCAGGTCAGTTCCTTATTCTCATCTGGAAAAGTACCATAAATAAGATAAGAAAAGGGAGAATGACCTGTAGCTTTTACCCCTTTTACCTGTGTGTGAAATATGCCACCACATCAGGGGTCACAGAATCGATCCTGCAAAACCCAAATCTTTCAAACTGGACGGTATTATCCAGTTCATTGACAATTCCATCTTCGCCTATACCAGCAAACTCTCCATCCGGTGAAAGTACCCGTACAGGAATGCCATTTTCAGGAGCCCAGTGAACAATGCGCATTTTTTCCTTTTTGATATATTCCACAGAATCACCCAGATACCGTGCCCTGAATGGATCCAGAGACTCGATTTCAATATTATAGAGATCCTTCAGGCGGATCTTATCCCCAACCTTCATATCTTCAATATCTTTCTGACATATCAGAAGATGAGGATCTGCCTTTACATCTATTTCACGAATACCCCTATCTTCAGTGGGATGCAATGAAGGTCTTGCATTAAAGGATGGTGCACCAGATATCATGATCTTTACCGGATCCCACACAAAGAAATATCTGTTGGATAACGAATCTATCATTTTCCTGTTCTCAGAATAGAGTGAATCCAGACTTACACTGATATCAGTTTCCCCTACCCCCATATCTATCATGAACTTTCGTATGGCATCTGCCTTTATTCCACGCCTTCTGAATGCCCTTATTGTCGGTAGTCGGGGATCGTCCCATCCTGAATATTCACCTTCCTCTATTGCCCTTCTGATATCACTTGTACTGAGCTTTCCAAGCTCATGTATCTTTATCCTTCCCCAGTGTGTTGTCCGGGGGTATTCCCATCCAAGATAGTTGTATATGTATTTCTGACGTTTTTCACTATCCATCAGATCTTTACCCCGGATTATGTGAGTCATTCCAAGTTCGTGATCCTCTATTGCACCTTCAAAGTCAAGCAGTGGCCATACCACGTACCTGTCTGCAATTTCCGGACGAGGATGGGGAGTTTTTACTATTCTGAAGGCACCAAAATCACGCAGGGCAGGATCAGGATGTTGAATATCGGTCTTTATACGAAGCACTGCCTGCTTTTCATCATATTTGCCTGCAAGCATATTGTCCCAGTACTCCATATTCTGTTCCACTGAATGGTTTCGATGTGGACAGGGCTGTTTTGAGTCCTTGTACCTTTTGAATTCACCGCCTTCACAGAAGCATACATAGGCTTTTTCCAGCTCTATCAATTTTTCTGCATACCTGTAATAGGTATCCAGATGGTCTGATGCCTTCACAACCATATCCGGTTCAGCACCAAGCCATCTACAGTCATCAACATACCAGTCATAAGCTTCCATCATAGGCCTTTTTACCTGTGGATCGGTGTCATCGAAGCGTACTATGAAGGTGCCGTTATACTTCTTTACATACTCTGAATTAACCACTATTCCACGGGTGCTGCCAAGTGTAGGTGGGCCATTGGGATTGGGAGCAAAACGCATCACGACCTTTTCACCCTCTTTCACATCAAGGGGTTTGAGACCTTTTACAGGCTCTTTTTTCGTGCATAGCTCCTCAATCAGTTCCGGAGCTATTTCTTCAAGTTTCTGGTTCCATTCGTCAGGGTCTCCCCTTGAGATCTCATCAATTACATTCTTTATCTGTGCAGACACTTCCTTTGCAAATGGTCTCAGATGGGGGCATTCACCCATAACCTTGCCCATTACAGCCCCCATTTGCGGTGCTTTTCCGTACTTTACAGCATTCTGAAGTGCATATTTTTCTATAGTCTTTATTTCCTGATCACTGACTGTCATAGAATTCACCATGGATAAAAAGAAATACCAGGTCAGTTGGAAAGATCTCCTGATCGAGCTTTCTATAAAGATTGTTCTGAGCCTGTATTGTTAATTAATCCTGATATAAGATCATATTATGCAGATGGTTATGGAGAGAACTGTTATCATTTAAGTTTTCCTATATCCCGCATCTGTTTTATCCTTACGAGTATCTGGTCGATATTGCGATCGAGATCCTGAAAGAACTCTTCGACCCGATCTCCGGCAACTGCCCCATGGACTGAAGGTTTTATGAGACCCTGCTGCTCAAGTACCCTGAGGGAGTATCGGACCTTATGGGTCGCCATATCGGTTTCTTCTGCCAGTTTGAGGATCCCGATAGGTCCATCCTCAACAACCTTATTGAGAACTACCAGATGCCTGATACACAGATCCATTTCCCTGTTAACCTGATCAAATAACATTATACTACCTCATTCACCAGTTTTCCTATGCCCTCTATTTCAACTTCAACACTATCCCCCACTTTAAGCTCACCAACTCCTGGAGGGGTTCCTGTGGCAATCACATCACCGATTTCCAGTGTCATGATCTGTGATACGAACTCTATCAAAAAAGGAATTCCCGAGATCAGGTTTGAGGTACTTGAATCCTGGCACAGGTTCCTGTTCACACGGGTACTGATCTTT
>SKZM01000147.1 GCA_007127385.1 Methanosalsum sp. | reverse complement strand
TCTTCAGATTCCTCTTCTTCCTCTTCCTCTTCTGCTTTCTCTTCTTCTGCTGCAGGAGCTTCAGCTTCTGCTGCAGGAGCTGCGGCACCAGGGGCTGCAAAAGCAGCAGATGCCATTGCTTCTTCAATATCTACATCTTCAAGAGCTGCTATAAGGGCCTTTACCCGTGCTTCATTAACTTCTGCTCCTGCGGCTTCCAGTACGGAAGTAATTCCATCTTCTGTAATCTCTTTTCCTGAGCTGTGCATTAAAAGTGCTGCATATATGTATTCCATTACAAATCACCTACTGTTATTAATGTAATTTTAAGATTATATATTATGTTCTAGTTCTTATCCAAATAGTGCACCAAGTCCAGCCATACCGCCGTCCTCGGATTCCTCTTCCTCTTCTTTCTCTTCAGTTTTCTCTTCTGTGCTTTCTGTAACTTCCTGTGGAGCGGCTGTTGCTACAGATGCTGCAGCTCCAAGCGCTTCCTTCAGTTTTTCATCCAGCACACTTTCATCTTTAGCTGATGCTGCAGATGCAAGTGAGAGCATCTGGGAGTACGCTTTGCCCAGTAAACTGCCCATAATCTCAGGTTCAAGCACACCTGCAAATACACCAACATTGTGTGATCTGGATACTGCAGTTGAGATTAGGACATTGATGTTGGCTGCAGTTGGATAGGCTGCGTTGAATGAAAGGTTGAATGCTCTCTGGAAAGCAGTTGTAATATCCTGGAAATACTGATCTTCATCAATTGAAAGTACATCTGGTGTGAATATGGATCCGTTCTCATAGACTGCTCTAAGATCCACACCAACCTCAAGTGGATATATTTCCAGCCTTGCAAGCATTGCTGCAAGTTTCTGAGAAACTGTTTCCCCCTGTTTGGCAACAACCTTGTTCTCTTTAATAACGACCTTCCCCTGCTCTATGGCAGCAGGAATTCCCACATTCTGTAGATCACCAAGTATCGGACCAGGAGGGAAACTGGTTGGACCCTTTTCTACACTAATATCTTTTGGAGCAACTGTACCTGCTTTTATAGGAGATGGTGTTTTACTTTGCTCCAGCAGCTTGTATAGCTTGAACGGATTTTCGTTTGTAAACATCAGTGCAGTCTGAAGTTCAACGAACTCATTCATCTGACCTATATTCTCATCTGCCTGGTTTAGTGCTCTCTCAATGAGGGTATTTCTGGATACCTTGATAACTGCTGTATCCTTAAGTTCCCTTCTCATGATCTGGAACTGTTTTGCAGGTATTCCTCCGATTCCGGCGACTGCAAACAGCGGATATGATCTGATGAGATCTTTGATATTTTCAATTTCTTCCTTCTTCCACTGAGGGACATGTTCTGTGTGATGTAGTGTTTCTTCCATCATACCACCCTCACGGATGAACCCATAGTGGTTGTTACGTGTATCGATTTAAGATTTTGCTTACCCTTTTCAAGAGCAGTTTCTATCCTGTGGACAACTGTTTCGATATTTTCAGCCAGTTTATCTGTTTCAAGGTTCCTTCTTCCAACTGAAACATGAAAAGTAAGCTTGTCCTTAGATCTTATACGTATAGAGTTCTTCAGGGTGTTGATCACACTGGCAATATCTCTGTCGCCTGTATACGGAATTGGCATTTTACCTCTGGGACCAAGGACGGTACCAAGTGATTTACCTATCATTGGCATGTACTGGGCTTCTGCAATAAAGAAATCACATTCATTTGCAAGCCCCCTAGCCCTTGATTTATCCGAAGCCAGATCTTTGATATCCTCTTCAGAGAATATATAATCTGCACCTGCATTCTTTGCTTTGAGTGCAACGTCTCCTTTTGCAAAGATTGCAACTTTGCGCTCCTTGCCAAGACCGTTTGGAAGTATTATTTCTTCGTCAATCCGGTTTTTAGGTTGACTCAAATCCAGGTTCTTTAGATTTATTGCCAGGTCAACACTTTCCTCAAAGCCTCTAGGTTTGGATTCTTCAAGTAATTTGTTAACGGCTTCTACTATACTCTTATCTACCATTCAATTCCTCCCGTAGTTTTCGGAGTAAAAAACCCATTACGGCTATTGCCTCCTACGGTTGATTTTTGTAGAGAAGTATGCCTCTCTACAGGCACTCCAATAGAGAATCAATTAGTTTTAAAGCTATCGGTTAAAATGAAGATTTTCAGTCTAAAAGAGCTCTTTACCATTCTTCTGAATCAAAACGCTCATCAAACTGTCCCTCATTGATAGCTTTCTGGCATTCCCTGGGGGAAAGTCCTTCGACAGTGATTCCCAGTGGCACACAGCTTCCAATAATTTCTTTTGCTGCCGATTTAAGTGAGTATGAGAGTATATCGTTCCTCTTCATACGGGCAACTTTTGAGATCTGTTCGATATTGAGATCACCTATCACACTTGTTCCCGGTTCTCCGGTTCCCTTTTCAACACCTACTTCTTTCATCAGGAGTGCAGATGTCGGAGGGGTTCCAACTTCGATCTCAAAGTTCTTTTTCTCATCTACAATGATCTTTACCGGAACCTGCATTCCATTATAGTCCCTGGTAGCCTCATTTATCTTATCAACAACATCCTTGATGTTCACTCCGAGTGGACCAAGGGCTGGACCAAGAGGAGGACCAGGATTTGCTCTTCCACCAGATACTAATGCTTCCACAACACTTGCCATTAAATATCACCATTTGTTTGAATTGATTATTTATTAATTATTGATATATTGTTTCAGGACTGTTCTTCCTTCTTAAGGACCCTTACAGTATCTCCTCTGATTGTTATAGGAATTGGTACCACTGCATCAAACAGCTCCACAGTGATCTCTTCATGTCCTTCATCAACACGCTTGACCCGGGCCTTTTCACCTTTGAAAGGACCCGAGGTGATCTCTATGATCGCTCCTTCAGTTATTCCGGTTACAGTTGGTTTTGGTGTGAGGAAATGCATGATCTCTTCCAGGCTGGACTGTCCCTTCACAATAGATCTGGCATGAGGTACTGTCTGGATAGCCTGTTCCACAATACTTGCTCTGGGAGATTCAATCAATATATATCCTTTAAGTTCATCAGGAGCCAGAATTGAACGTATATCCAGTCGGTCCTTCTTCGCAATCTGTGTCAACATAACTGCAACTGACCTTTCCTGATTTGCTGTAGTCTTAACTACAAATATTGCAGACTCCTCATCCTCTGATGCCATTTAGTCACACCAACTTTGGAACTTCTGTAAGCAGTAGATAGATTATAAATCCTATCGTACCAATAATTAAGATACCAATAGCTGCAATCTTTGAGATCATCAGAAATTCTTCTCTGGATGGCTTTTTTGTAAGCTTTAGCACCCTGAGATATGTTTTCAAGCTCTGGATTATACCCTTCTTTGATTTATCAGATTGGAATGTACCGTTTGCCAATGTTTTCACAACCAGTTATAATTTTTATTTATGCTTATATGACAGTCCTGTTCCCACAACCTTCTTCAGAGTGGTACATAATTATAGAGCCATCTAAACGACTTAACCTATAAAATACTTTTCGATCAAAGGAATGCAAAAACTACTATTCTGCAAAAAGATGGTGGTAAGATTTTATTTGACAAAATCTATACCATATCTTCGGGTAACGTTCTTGGCGCTTCCTTCTCCATATATCTGTGGTGATTTCACACCGGTTACTACGATCATTGTACGTACTGTTTGATCAAGTTCCGGATCCACCTGTGCTCCCCATATGAGCCTGGCACTTGGATCAATACGGCTGTACACTTCCTGAACAACAGTCTCAGCTTCTGCGATTGTCATGTCAGGACCACCGATCACATTGACCAGTGCAGAGGTTGCACCTGAGATATCCACATCGAGCAATGGACTTCGCAATGCTTTTTGAACGGATTCGGCTGCCTTGTTCTCTCCATCTGCCTCACCCAGTCCGATCATTGCAACACCGCCGTTTTGCATAACAGTTCTCACATCAGCAAAATCCAGATTTACAAGACCCGGTTTTGTGATAAGTTCGGTGATTCCCTTAACAGCTCTCATAAGTACCTCATCAGAGACTTTGAAAGCGGCCTGTAATGGAAGTCTTGGAACAACTTCCAGAAGCTTATCATTTGGAACGACAATTACAGTATCTGCAACCTCTCTTAATCTTTCCAGTCCTGCTTCTGCATTGGTACGCCTCACATGTCCCTCTACACCAAAGGGCAGGGTCACAACTGCAATTGTGAGGGCCCCTGCATCCCTTGCAGCATCTGCAACAATTGGTGCAGATCCGGTACCTGTTCCTCCACCAAGACCGGTGGTAATGAACACCATATCTCCAGTTACAACCTTGCGCAGCTCATCCACACTCTCCAGGGCCGCATCTTCTCCGATCTGGGGAAGACTGCCTGCTCCAAGTCCTCTTGTTTTCTTTTTTCCAATGAGGATCTTCCTGTCAGCTGTGACATTGAGCAGGTGCTGTGCATCAGTGTTGAGTGCAATGAGTTCAGCACCCCTTATTCCTTCATCTTTCATTCGCTGGATGCTGTTTGAACCGCCACCGCCACATCCTATGACCTTTATTGACGTCTGCAGTTCATGTAACATCTTTTCAAGTTCTGCATTGATATCGGCCTCTTCATCGTCCAAGGTATAATTCCTCTCCTGTGCGGACCGTGCCAATGCTTCTTCTACAATGGACTTCATAATATTATCCTCCCATTAGAATGACATATATAGTTTTTGCTAGGCTGACTATTCTAAAGTTTAATTTCCTTTTTATGAGATTGATAAACCATTTCGGG
>SKZM01000179.1 GCA_007127385.1 Methanosalsum sp. | reverse complement strand
GCGGACCATAGATACCAATACGAGCGTTCTTTTTATTGAATAATTTCTTAAACATTCCGGAAAAATTCTCTTTTAATCTTTTAAATACGCTCATTTATTCCCTCCATCATGGAGTTGGAGATTTTTCAACTAACTTTAGTTCATTAATTCAACATGTTTTATAATAACTTTATGAATAGTATCATGCTCACATATATTGCATGCAGCCAGATTCTGATCACACAGAATAGATCCAGTAAAAACATCCGGGTATCCGATCATGACAATCCCATGGCTGAATTGATCGCTATCTCAGCAATATTGGAACCATAATCACCGGTGCGGTCAATACTATCTGCAACTGTTCTAAGTGCAATGACAGACAGGGGGGATTCAAGCTTTAGAAGCAGTTCATTCAGATGAGATATTTGAGGCCTTCTTTTTTCAACACGGTCAATGACATCGTTTGCCAGTTTAACATCTGCACTAAATAGTGCATTTACAGCATCCTCCACTATCTTTCTGGATGTTTCACTGGCATCCTCTATGAGATTCAGGGCATCTTCAGGTATGGAATAGTTCATTTCAGTGGCGATCTTTGCGATCCTCTGTGCATGATCTGCGATACGTTCAAGTGGACTGGCCGCCATCCTGTAATCGTGATACTCATCAATTGAAGTCTCAGATGCACCAGGAAGTCTTCCACCCCTTAGAACCGACCTGAACTGCTTTGAGATCAGCAGGAACAGACGATCAACCTCATCATCCCTCTGGATCACATCCTGAGCAAGATCCACATCACTGTTCTTAAGAGCCCGGACAGCATCCTTGTGCATGCTGCTGGATATGAGGAACATTCTGCGAACGCCTTTTTTAATAGAGATCTCCTGAGGGTTCAAAAGGTCCTGAATAATTACATTCTTTGCCGTTTCTTCTATGATCTCAGGTCCCATTAGTTTATAACAGACCTGCCTGATAGTCTTTTTTTGTTCTGCAAGAATCCTCTTTGCACTCAGGTCTATTATATCATATCCTGTAAGGTATGCTGCAATAATATCCCTGGTAAGTGAATCACCCATAATACCTGTTACATCAATCTTTTTTTCTTTGAGCTTTGGAGCCTCGTTGGTAGGATCTATCACAAGCGTCCCATCTGATTGGGGGTGCAGGTATACACAGGCCCCTGTCCGGATCCCTGCCTTGTTTGCCCATTGTTTGGGAAGGGAAATGACATAGGTCGAACCACCTGTCTGCTGAACTTTTCGTGTTTCTATGGCTATACCTCGTTGGGTGTCAATCATATTAATATATAGAATTGGATATGAATATATATTGGCAATGAATTAATACATAATATATCTAACGATCAAACAATCATGATCTATGACCGAATTTATTCCATGCAGTTTCCTCAGCAATCCTTATGACATCCTTAACCGGAATCCCGGAATCCAATGCAGCTCTGCGGCAATCCTCAAACTCTGCACCGATGTTGAGAAGTGAACCATTTCTGTCACTGGCTATTTTTACTTTGATATCAAATTCATTCATATTCAGTGAAATTCTCACAGATTCCATTCTACGGTCTGCGATCAGCCTGTGCCGTGTTGGTATGACCCGTACTCCAAGAGAGCCGGTCTCGCAGATGATGCGGTGCGCCAGCCTGTAAGTATCCCTGCTGCGTGCAATGACATGTATCACATGCCCGGGTCTTCCCTTCTTCATTATGGCGGGTGTAATGGTGACATCCCTTGCACCCATTGCCATAAGTTCATCCACAAGATTGCCAAGCACCTCACCGGTAACGTCGTCTACGTTTGTTTCAAGCAACTCAACATGATCCTGTATAAGGGTTTCTTCAATATCTACCAGAACACTTCGCAATACATTGGGGTGGACAGGATCCATATCTCCTGCTCCGTAACCGGATTTTACAGGAATTGACTGGGGATATGAATTTACAGGTGTTGCAAGGTAAGATATGATTGCAGCACCGGTGGGGGTCAGATATTCACCTTCAAAATTTCCACCTCTGAATATCATTCCCTTATTCTGCAGTATGTTCAATGTTGCTGGTGCAGGTACAGGAAGTTTTCCATGAGCCGTATTCACATATCCGCTCCCGGTAGTGATCGGAGTAGAATATATGAGATCACATCCAAGCTCATTTATTGCAAAAGCAGCTCCTGTGACATCAGCTATTGCGTCATTCTGGCCCACCTCATGAAAATGTAGCTCATCCAGAGGTACATTGTGCACCTTTGATTCAGCTTCTGCAAGCAGAGAAAAGATAGATAGTACACTTCTCTCGACCTCAGGTACCATACATGCAGATTTTATGCGATCTATCAGCTCAGGATAGAGTACCTGCGATTCCTTTTCAGATATCACGTCCACATGTACAGAGTTAATACCACGTCTGTTGACACGGCCGATACTGACTGATACATCTGCTACCGACTCCATTATTTCACGCGTTCTGCTGGCATCTGCACCAATATCAATCAGGGAAGCAACTATCATGTCACCTGAGGCTCCGGAGAATGGATCGAATATGATGGCTTTCATAAAAAAATCACTTATTTACCTGATAATTAACCATATATTTATAGACTATGAAAACAGAAGACAATGACCATAAAAACAGTTAATTAAGTATTGAGACTATAAAAAAGATTAAGTAACAGGATAAGAATTCCAGTAATTATAATATACTGAAATACCAGATTATAATCATATATAAATTCACAGTTACAGCATAAATTATTAAAGATCAGGATGACTTCGATGGATGAAGTACAGCTAAAAATTGAGAAAGCACATCCCAGTGACTTTGGGAGAGGTATTATTCGCCTTGATCCAAATACCTTGCTAAACCTTCAACTTTCACCAGGGGATATTGTAGAGATAAGAGGAAAAAAAAGGACAGCTGCAAAGGTATGGAGAGCTGACAGACAGGACTGGGGACAGGGGATAGCCCGGATTGACGGTTTTATTAGGCAGAACGCAGGAGTAAGTATTGGTGAGAAGGTCACCTTAAAAAAGGCCAATGTCGTACCTGCTGAAAAAGTTATCCTTGCACCTCCAGAAGGAGTGGTTATTGAGTTTGGAGAAAATACCAGTGAGGTTATCAAGCACAATTTACAGAAACGACCGCTGGTTATGGGAGATGTCGTACCGATCATAAGTTCAATGACACAGCCAATGACAGGACCTATGGCAGGTGGGCAGGCAGTGCCCCTGATTGCTGTAGAGACCGATCCTATGGAAATGGTGGTTATCATTACAGAGACCACCGAGGTGGAACTTCGCCAGAAACCGGTCAGAGGTTATGATACTGCCCGTGGGATCACCTATGAGGATATAGGTGGACTTGGGGATGAGATCCAGAGAGTCAGGGAAATGATCGAACTTCCCATGAAGCACCCGGAACTGTTCCAGAGACTTAACATAGACCCCCCGAAAGGAATTCTATTATATGGACCACCAGGTACTGGTAAAACGCTGATAGCCAAGGCTGTTGCAAGCGAAACAGGTGCCAATTTCCTGTATATAGCAGGCCCGGAGATCATGGGAAAATATTATGGAGAGAGTGAAGAGCGTATCCGTAATATATTTGAGGATGCAACTGCAGATGCCCCATCGATCATTTTCATAGATGAGATTGATTCCATTGCCCCAAAACGTGAAAATGTTACAGGGGAGGTAGAGCGGCGTGTGGTTGCCCAGCTTCTTACAATGCTTGATGGCATGGAGGAAAGGGGACAGGTCATTGTCATAGGTGCAACTAACAGACTGGATGCCATTGATCCGGCACTTCGTCGCCCTGGAAGATTTGACAGAGAGATTGAGATCGGAGTTCCTGATCTTTCAGGAAGGCTTGAGGTATTGCAGATCCATACCAGAGGAATGCCCCTTGATGAAGATGTAGACCTTGATGAGCTTGCAGGAAACACCCAGGGTTTTGTAGGTGCAGATATGCTGGCACTTGTTCAGGAATCTGCTATGAAGTCATTGAGGCGCTGTCTTCCAGACCTTGATCTGGATGAAGAGATACCACCAGAGACACTGGAAAAGATAAATGTCTCAGCTCTTGATTTTGAGAATGCTCTAAAGGAAATCGGACCTTCAGCACTCAGGGAAGTATTTGTAGAGGTCCCCACTGTCAACTGGACCGATGTTGGTGGACTTGAAAGTGTCAAGCAGGAAATTGTAGAAACTGTTGAATGGCCACTCAAAAAACCTGAGAAATTCGTAGAAATGGGTATCAAGCCACCTAAAGGAATACTGCTGTATGGACCTCCGGGTACAGGTAAGACGCTAATAGCCCAGGCGGTTGCAAATGAATCAAATGCCAACTTCATAAGCATAAAGGGTCCACAGATGCTTTCCAAATGGGTGGGAGAATCAGAGAAAGCTATACGTGAAATGTTCAAAAAAGCAAGACAGGTATCTCCCTGTATTATCTTCTTTGATGAAATAGATTCCATTGCAGCTGTCAGGGGCGCAACAACAGAAGGCGGAAAAGTTGCAGAAAGAGTGGTAAATCAGCTGCTTACAGAACTTGATGGACTTGAGACGCTAAAGGAGATTGTTGTTATAGCTGCAACCAACAGGCCAGATATTATGGATCCTGCATTGCTGCGTGCTGGGAGATTTGATAGAATGGTACTTGTAGGAGCACCCAATAGAAGCGGCAGGATCAATATTTTCAAAATACACGCCAAGAATATTCCGCTGGAAGATGATGTAAATCTGGAAGAACTTGCCGATATGACAGAAGGATATGTTGGCGCAGATATAGAATCAGTGTGCAGAGAAGCAGTTATGCTTGCACTCAGGGAAGATTT
>SKZM01000215.1 GCA_007127385.1 Methanosalsum sp. | reverse complement strand
TTCTCAACAATTAGAATCTGCTATGGGTGAAGGTCGCTATACTGAAAATATGACATATCCCTATTCAACAAATACATATGAAAACTGGGATTTTGATGAAATCTGGGGGGAAGATATAAGCTTTGAAGTAAACAATGGTTATCCCTATCTCCAAAAAATACCTCCAAATATCAATGATGTAGGAAATGGAAACGGTTTATCTCCAGCTGAACCGCAAATTTTCAGTGCAGGCTCTATCAGTTTAACTTCTGATTACAATTCACTGATAAACCAAAAGTACATTTATGCGCAGGGCTCAATCATATTGGAACAAGATGACGGTGGTGTATTATGGGAGGAGCCATTACTAAGATACAACCAGTCCAGCCAGACAATTTACATCCGACTTGTGGATATTGAAGGTAATCGTGTTTCATATGGCAATTTTAAAGATAGTTTAAGAATCACCTTAATTGATAGAAAAACAAGTGTATTAAGTCCTGCAAGTGATGGTGAGATAAAAATTCAATATAAAGAGAATGATCTGTGGAATAGAGAATTTGAAGATTTCTTTAATAATATTCCAGGAAATACTTATTCACCAGGTGAAATTATCATACACTCCGAGAACTTGAATCTGATTGTAGAAAAAATAGTGATTGAAGTACAATAAACGGCTGATAGATGTATGGTCAATGAACTCGGGCTGTGTCATTGAGTATGTTTTAAAAACGTTTCTATTTTTGAGACTAAAAATATAGATTTAATTTTCAGTTATCTGGACTGTATTGATACTCTATTTATGCCTGATAACAACCTTCTGTAGCTTTTACAGAAAACCTTAAATCCGTGTTTGTGCTTGCATATGCAGGTGATTACCATTAAAGCAAGAATAGAAACTGATAAAGGAAATATTGATCTTGAGCTGTTCGAAAAGGATGCGCCAAATACAGTGGCAAATTTTGTTAAGCTTGCAGAATCTGGATTCTATGACGGGCTGACGTTCCACCGTGTTATTTCTGATTTTGTGATTCAGGGCGGATGCCCAAAAGGAAATGGTACAGGCGGTCCCGGATATACCATCAAATGCGAGATCAATCAAAATAAACATGGTACAGGTGCACTTTCAATGGCACATGCAGGAAAGGATACAGGTGGCAGCCAGTTCTTTATAACTCATTCCCCGCAGCCGCATCTTGATGGTGCTCATACTGTATTCGGGAAGGTGATCAAGGGCATGGATGTGGTAAACCGGATACGTCCGGGCGATGTAATGAACAGGGTAACTATCACCAGGAATTGATCTGCCATCAAGGCTCAATACCCGGTCTATTTATATTTTTTATAGATATTAAGTTCTCTTGCACATGATTCCAGTGTACCGGTCCCTGTTATGTCCGGTTCAGTTCCACTTTTAGCCATTGTGTCTGCTGTCTTTGGACCGATTGCAACGGTTATTATGTTTAGAAGATCATTTTCTGTAAGGTTGGAAGAGTGAAATGATTTTGAACTGGTGAATACTACTGCATCGATCTGTGAATTTGTAACAAGATCCTTTAGACCATTTCCTGCAGATACAAGTTCATAACATATGCCTTCAATCACCCTTGCTCCCAGATCCTCAAGTGATCTTATAAGTTCAGTGTTTGGGACGCCTGCCCTTGCAACACCTATGGTCTTACCTAGGGCCCTGCCATGAAGGTACTGTGAAAAATGTTCTGAGGAATATGCAGGAAGCATTTCTGTACTGAATCCATTTTCCCTGACGGATCTGGCAGTTTCAGGGCCTATACTGATGATTGTTATGGTGGTGTCCAGATGGTCGCACTCATCAAAAAAATATGTGACACCAAGTGAACTGGTAAAGATCAGATAATCTACCTGTGCCTTCTTAATCTCACCAAGCAGCCTTCTTAGAGATGATGGATCATCCGGTTTTTTTGAGCGGATTGTTGGTGTAAGGTATGCAGTATGTCCATATTCTGCAAATAATCGGACAGTACCTTTGTCTTTTTCTCTAAGTTTTGTGACTGCAACTTTCATTCTTGCTTGTATCCCTCTGCCAGATCAATATTGACCTTCACAACAGCTTTGTTTGTATTGACATATGGGTACCCTTCGTATATCTCAGGAAGGCTGTCAGCAGTCTGTTGATCTGTAACCACAACTCCTGCAGGTACATATCTCCCATCAGGTACGTTTACTCCAATGACTCCAGATTTTGGTTCAAGCACACAGCCCTTACCAACCCTTGCATTGAATACAAGGGACTGCATTGCAATGAAGGTATCATTTCCTATATAGGCAGGACCATGTACCTGTGACTGGTGGGCCAGAGATACTCTTTTTCCAATATAAACTGCATATTTATTGCCGTCACATTCCACAAGCCTTTCTTCAATGGGATTGCCCTGCTGGTCTGCGGCTTCAAGGGCATGTATGACCACCCCATCCTGCACATTGCTCATCTCATCTATAAGGAATGGTGTTCCTTCATCTGCTCTTATGCATGCCTGAGGTGAAACCATCACCTTTGCTCCTATTGTGACATCGCCTATTATTGCAGCCATTGGATGAATACAGGCACTTTCATCAATTTTTGGGGTACTGCACTGCCGGTTACAGGATATGGGTGGATTCTGCATGATGTTTGATGCAGGCTCATTGAATTTACGTGTACTTTCTGAAAATCCTGGCATTTGTGTTCACCTACTGGTTCTGATAGCTCTGTTAATGATTATTGATTCAGATAATATTGCTTTTAATAATTATAAATTATTCTACCAAAATCCGATAAAGAGGTTGGGTATATCTATAGCAGTATTGTGGCTGTTATGTCTGTTTATTGGTGTTTATAAAAAAAGAAAAGCGGACCCGGTGGGATTTGAACCCACGACCCCCGGGTTAGAAGCCCGGTGCTATGTCCTGGCTAAGCCACGGGACCGTTTGTACTATTAATTCCAGTGGAGTACGAAATAGATGTTTATGCATAAAAGGTTTTTGTATATTTTGTTAAGTTTGAAGAAATATTGCCGAATTGCACATAAATATACATATATATTAGTGCAAATATCTGGAATTATTATCTGGATTTCAATCTGAGGATTACATATGAGTGAATTAATGATCTATGTAAACGGAGAATATGTGCCCAAATCCCAGGCAACAACATCCATATATGACCATGGTTTTCTGTATGGTGATGGCGTTTTTGAAGGGATAAGGGCTTATAATGGGAGAGTATTTAAGCTGACTGAACATATCGACCGGCTGTATGATTCAGCAAGGGCCATAGCGCTTAATATTCCCATGTCAAAAGAAGAGATGGAAGAGGCAATACTTGAAACTCTTCGCAAAAACAATCTGAAGGATGCTTATATAAGACCGATTGTTTCAAGAGGTGTAGGTGATCTTGGACTTGATCCCAGAAAATGTCCAAAACCCAATATCTTCATTATCACACAGCAATGGGATGCAATGTATGGTGATCTCTATGAAACCGGCCTCACAGCTATTACCGTTGCAATCAGAAGAAATGCTCCAGATGCCCTTTCCCCGAATATCAAGTCCATGAATTATCTCAACAATATACTTGCAAAGATCGAAGCAAATGAGAAAGGAGGAGATGAAGCTATCTTCCTGGACAGCAGAGGCTTTATTTCTGAAGGCTCCGGGGATAATATTTTCTGTATAAAGAATGGAAGGGTTCTAACTCCTCCGACCATCAATAATCTTAAAGGTATCACAAGGGCTGTTGCAATTGAAATTCTTGAAAAGCTGGGCTATGAGGTACTGGAGAAGGATATTGGTCTGTTTGATCTGTATACTGCAGATGAAATATTTGTAACAGGTACTGCAGCTGAAGCAGCACCAATTGTGAAAATAGATGGCAGGATTATAGGTAATGGAAAGGTAGGTCCTATCACAAAACAGGTTGCAGATAGATTTGCAGAATTTACCAGGTCCAATGGAACAGAGATATGAACGATCAGGTATTTGTTACACATACATAGCTGTCATATCATACCTGGGCTATGCCATGTGTGAACAAATTTGCTGAGGTGAAACAGATGGATAAAATCATACTGGAAAACATTAAATATCTCAATGATTCTGTAATTTTGATATTGCTTCTCATGCCTGCTACTTTAATTATTGTATTTGAGGCAATAGCTTCGATTCATGAACTTCGGATCCTATCTGTTGTTACATGGATAATTTACCTGATGGCTCTTGGTTATGTATCTTTCAGGGTAATCAATCTTAACAAAAAGCTCACTATTTATATGGAAAACATGGAAAATAAATAAGTCTATGCAGCGAAAAGAATTCAGAAATCTTCTCTCAGTTGAAGATGCACACCATCTCATGTTCAGTCTGGAAACTAAGGTTTCATCAGAATCGGTTTTGATAGAAAATGCTGCAGGATCAATACTGGATGAGGATATAGTTTCACCAATAGATGTGCCTCCTTTCGATAAATCGGTAATGGATGGTTATGCTGTATGTGCTGCTGATACCTACAGTGCCACTGAAACCGATCCTGTAACACTTCGTTTGATAGGTTCTATTGAACCGGGATTTTCTCCTGAGCTTATAATATGTTCAGGAGAGGCTGCAGAGATTTCAACAGGTGCTCAGATACCGGCTGGAGCTGATGCAGTTGTCATGATCGAACATACAACGATCAGAGATGGATATGTCTGTATCTACAGGCCAGTTCATTCAGGGGAGAATATAATGCGTGCAGGATCTGATATTCTGCAAGGTGAACCTTTGCTTTCAAGAGGCCAGAGAATAGGACTGCGGGATATAGGTTTACTGGCAGCTGCAGGTAGCAGAAGGGTAAGGGTA
>SKZM01000237.1 GCA_007127385.1 Methanosalsum sp. | reverse complement strand
GGGAATATTGATCTCGGGAGATAATGGAAAAGTATCTGAAAAACTGCGATTCTCAGCTGATGTGATAGTTCATGATATAAAAGAAGTGGTAGATGTTGTAAATTCCATGTAATCTTTATCGATATGATGGTCCCTGATGCACCTTTTTATGTGCAGCATGCTTTTTTTGTATGTTAACAGCGCTAAAAATATGCGATATGTTTATGTATCCCAGGGTTAATGGAAATGTTATCTGATAGGCGGGATTGTATATATTTACCCGCTTCTTGATTTATCACACCATTTAGATAGTTTCTCAATGGTGTTATATAATTTAAATGAGAAATAAATGCAGGAAAAGATTTGATTCAAATGCGTATTTGTCCACCCGGAGGATACAGATGTCATTATTTATAGAGATAAGGAACCTCAATTTGAGCTTTGGGGATATAAAGGTCTTAAAAAATATTAATCTAACTATCAATGAAGGCGAAGTTATTGGAATACTTGGTAAAAGCGGTGCTGGTAAAACTGTTCTGATGCATGTGCTTCGAGGATTTGATGAATACGGTAATATCAGTGGGGAAGTTATATACCATCTTGCAGGTTGTGAAGATTGTGGATATGTTGAACCTCCAGGTAAAGCCGGCCAGGAATGTGAAAAATGCGGAGGTGAACTCAAGCCTTTTAGCGCTGATTTTGTAAAGCTTCCACTGCATGATCCTGTAAGACGCAGGATCACCCAGAGGATTGCAATCATGCTTCAGCGTACCTTTGCACTTTACGGTGATGAGAAAGTCATTTCCAATGTGACAAATGCACTTACAGAGATTGGATATACCGGTACTGATGCGCTTTCAAAAGCAATGGAAATACTGGATCAGGTTCAGCTATCTCATCGAATGACCCATGTAGCCCGTGATCTTAGCGGAGGTGAGAAGCAGAGGGTTGTACTTGCAAGGCAACTTGTGAAAAATCCAATGCTCCTGCTTGCAGATGAACCTACAGGTACCCTGGATCCAAATACCTCACATGTGGTCCATGAGGTTATAATGAATGCTGTCAAGCGCTACAATATGTCAATGATAATAACATCCCACTGGCCTGATGTGATCAGTGATGTTGCTGATAAGGCAATCTTTCTTGAGGAAGGCGAGATCGTAAGTGAGGGTGATCCTAAAGAAGTTGCAGATGAGTTCCTGAAACATGTGGGAACCATTGAAAGGAATTCAAGGCCTGAGGGCGGGGAGCCTATAATCAGGGTTGAAAACCTGGTGAAAAAATATATCTCAGTTAGCAGAGGGGTTGTATATGCTGTAAATGATATCTCTTTTGAGGTCAATGAAGGGGAGATCTACGGACTTGCAGGGACCAGTGGTGCAGGTAAGACCACTACCTCAAAGATATTGATTGGTAATATCCAGCCAACAGGTGGAGATGTGCATGTAAGGGTTGGTGATGAATGGATTGATATGAAAGTCCCGGGCCCTTCCAACAGGGGTCGTGCCACACAGTATATGGGTATACTCCATCAGGAATACGGACTGTATATTCAGAGATCTGTAATTGATAATCTCACGGAATCAATTGGTCTGGACCTGCCCTATGAACTTGCTGTGAGAAAAGCTATCACTACTCTTACAGCAACGGGATTCACAGAGAGCAAAGCGAAGGATATTCTGTCCAAAATGGCGACTGAACTCAGTGAAGGAGAAAAGCATCGGGTTGCACTAGCACAGGTGCTTATCAAAGAGCCCAATATAGTCATAATGGATGAACCAACAGGCACAATGGACCCTGTAACAAAAAGTGATGTTGCTTCTTCAATACTGAATGCCCGGGAAAAAATGGGCGATACATTCATAATAGTTTCACATGACATTGATTTTCTTGAAAGTGTATGTGACAGGGTAGCACTGATGAAAAACGGCAAGATAGTGGATATTGGTGAACCTGAAGATGTGCTCTTAGAATTTACCGGAAAGGAGAGAATGGAAGCCGAAAATATTTAACACCTGAGAGTCCAATCTGATGTATAAATAGGAGGAAAATGAGGATCCCGGATAAAGATACTATTACTCTGAATGTCAATGGAGAAAGTGTTGAACTCAAAAAAGGCTCCACTATAGCCGATGCTCTGGAACATACAGATTCACCTCACAACCCGGGCACTTCGGTAGGTATTCTGAAGGTTTCAGAAGAATACAGAAAGGAAGGGGTAACAAGCTACAGGATCATAACCTCAAAGGGAGAAATTGAGATCGAACTCAATGATCCGGAGAAAGGTTCTGTACAGACATGGATACAAATTTTTAAAAGATTTGAGGGAAAGAGTGTGCGATGGGTGGGCAGGGATGCAGTTGCTTTTGGATCGATCTCAGCTGATATCAGTATCGAACGTGAACCTGCTTCTTTTGATAAATTTGATGTTTTATTCGGTGCAGGAGGATATGATCCTGATAATACTCATCTTATAATATCCCGGCAGAAGCATACCGGAGAATATGGACAGGCCCGGGATGGGACCTTTGGCAGGGTTATAAGTGGTAAGAATATTCTTATGGGTCTTGATAAGAGTGATGAGATCACTGAGATAAAACCTGTTATAAAGTGGGAGCAGGCGGGGGATAGCATATTCACATCAGACCTCACCACCAAGCTTGAGCATGATGATCAGGTCTTTTCATTTATCGGTGTAGAGATGTCACCCAATGCTCCCTACGGTGTAAAACATTTTTTCACTCTTATAAACGATGGCAGCTTTAAAGTTGATTCAACTGCAAGTGCTTATATTTGTGACCGCAGGCTTCAGGGTGAAAAATGCAGGTATGAAAATTTTGAGCCACGTGTCCAGGGTTCGGTTTCAGTCAGAACTGCAGGATATGGCACAGGAAAGGTATTCGTTTCCCGGACAGATATGCCGGCAACGATCATGCATTCTGTGATTGGTCATGTACGGGAGGGTATCGAACTTGTAAATATGGCCCTGCCCGGTCACAGACTGACTGTACTGACGGTACCGGATCAGATTATGCTTTCAGGAATGAGCTTACATGAGGCTCGCCAGTTACTCTCAGAGTCCGGTGTGAATATTATTGTAGAAGGGTATGAAGGTGATGATGCAGTTGTTGTGGAGCAGAGACCGGAAACCACCATTGAGATCCTGGGTGGATCTGAGGTGGCTGTTAAAACCATTCCATCTTCAAATCTTGTAAAAATAAGACTCTACGATGATCTTGCCCCAAAGAGTATCGATTATTTCAGAAGTTCGGTAGGTCTCAAGTTCAACAGAGTGGGTACCATGAAGGCAGATATGATCTATGATACGACCTATATCTTTGATCCTGAAAAGGATCTAAAGATACATAAGGAAATATTTCCTGAGAACACTCCCTCAAAGATGATTCACTCCGGAGATATTGGAATTACAAATCAGGCCTCAAAAAGAATGGGGACTATCGGGATAAAGATAGAAGATGATGATCTCTTTGGACCAACAGGAGAAAAATTTGCCAATACAAATATCATCGGTAAAGTACTTGAACCACATAAACTTAAGGACCTGAAGGAAGGAGATTTCATGTATATTGTGGAAATGCCTGATGTGGGGGAAGATGATGTCCCCGAAAAATAAAAAGGATAATGGTGACATAATAACCCGGATTATAGTAGTGAACTCAGAAAATGTCCTTCCCTCAGATGTGTCCATGAAAATATATCATTCAAAGGCAGATGTCACTGTGAAGGAATCGTGTTTCGGGATAATGGTAAAAGGATCCAGGAGATCCGTGGAAAAAGTTGTAGATGAGGTTGTTTCCATGGATCCCAATCATATTTTTGTTAAAGATAGAGGTTTTTCTCCTGGAGATGAGAGACGATGCCGCGCTGTTCGGGGAGGAGGGCCAAGGCCCGGTTTTCATTTCCTGAGGGAGGAGATCAATATCCTTCCCTTTATAAGTAAGGGTCTGGAAGCATATGAAAAAGGACTTCCTTCTCCAAAGGGATTTAAGGAAAAGAATAAATTAAAGGCATCGAAATTAAAGGAACTTATTGAATCTGAATGAATGCGAGTTGAGACCATTGGCAAAAGTCATGATTTATCCAACAACCAGCCTCATATTATCTGATCTTGTAAGGCGCTTTGGACATAGACCACTGGTAATGATGGAACAGGTGCGGGAAAAAATAAATACTGTGGGTATTGATTCTCCTCCTCTAAACATTACTCCCAGGGAACCAAAGCTTGGACTTAAGTATGCAGCAGTTGAGGTTCCCTCCGGTGTAAGGGGCAGAATGGCTCTGGTTGGTCCCCTGATAGAGGAGGCCGAAGCTGCAATAATTGTTAATGAACCCGATATAGCTTTTGGATGTATGGGTTGTGCAAGGACCAATGAGCTTACAAAATATCTCATCAGGCAAAAGGATATTCCGCTACTTGAAGTTAATTATCCTCAAAATGAAGATGAAGGCAGAGAATTTGTATCTAAGATTGCAGATTTCTTGAAATCGCTGCCACAGAATGGTGATAGTGAAAATGCTGAGGAGGACGGTCAGTGACAAAAGAAAAATTGTCGGGTAAAGAACTGCCTGTGTATGATGTTCAGAAAAGAAGAACAGAACGCGCATCAGATGAAAGGTCTGTAAAGATCGCATTGCTATCATGTGGATCTGAATATTCCGGTGTGCAGGCAGAACTTGAATCCGCGGCAAAGGATGTCAATGCTGAACTGATATATCCTGAGATCTCAGTATATGAACTTGATAATGTGGGCCGGGATTTTGGGCTGGAAGTTGCAAGTCCTGACCTTAAACTGGTAATGGCCCGCACAAAATCGATAATTGAAGGGGTTACAAAGG
>SKZM01000103.1 GCA_007127385.1 Methanosalsum sp. | reverse complement strand
TATTCTGCAGAAATACCTGGGATTGGCAATGGGTGCAGGAGTTGTTGCAGGCGGTATTGAATATCTCTCAAGGACCCTAACTGGAAATGATACACCCCATGCTGAATATGGAATAATGGGTACTGCTATGGATGAGTCAAATGATACGATCTTTGAACCTGTAGGGGGATTTTTGCCATTTGATATAGGCTATTCGCCGGGACTATGGTTCTTTCTGGGATGCGTCTTTGTGATATTTGCCATGCTGATGTGGGAAATGTATTATAGGAAAAAATAAATATGTGCTTTCAGGGAAGCATATGAGAATTGCACTAAAACTTGCGTATATAGGCAGCGATTACCATGGATCTCAGGTTCAGCCTGATGTAGATACGGTAGAAGGGCAGCTTTTCAGGGCTTTAGAAAGCCTTGGAATTATTTCTGATCCACATTCGGCAAACTATGCAAGTGCCGGAAGAACAGATGCTCGCGTGCATGCAGCGGGTCAGGTTGTTGCATTTGATACTGAAGCCCCCAATCTTGCAATCCCCAGGGTGATCAATTCAAAACTCCCCGAATCCATCTGGGCCTGGGCGCATGCAGAAGTTCCGGATGATTTTGATCCGCGAAGAAATGCAAAAACTCGAAGTTATCGATATATTATGAGCGGAGAGAACATTGACATCTCCAAGATCAGGGCTGCATCCAGATATTTTACAGGAACACATGATTTCCTCAATTTCTGTACAAATGATGGAGATCGAAATACAGTAAGGACTGTAAATAGAATAGATATCCGGATAAGTGGTCCTCTGGTAAAGATCGATATTGATGCAGATGGGTTTCTATGGAACATGGTACGAAAAATAGTGACCGCTCTCAGGATGGTTGGCAGTGGGGTCAGGGATATTGAATGGGTCAAACAGATGCTGGATCCTGCTATCTATGAAGAGGGCATTGAACCTGCAAGGGCATATGGCCTCACACTGATGAATGTTGATTACCCAACGTCTATTGAATGGTGTGTTGATAGCTATTCTTTAAGAAGGGCCCATGAGAATATTCAGGAAAAACAGGTATATTACCGTATAATGTCAGAGGTTTTTGACCATCTTGTGCCATGGCCAATGGAATGAGTGTCAGGGGCTCATTCTTCTATTATTTTTCAAGCACAAGTATAGTACGTGTGAGACTGCGGTGAACGAACTGATTATGTTTTTCATAAATTTTGAATCCTGCTTTTATTGAATGTTCGTCAATTTGCTTTTCAGAGACTACAACTGCAAGTGATCCCGGCCTGAGCACCCTGTACATTTCTTTCATTGATTCTGAGTACAGGTTGTTGAGAGATCTGGCGTGTATCAACGCAGAACGTCCGTAGGGAGGGTCTGTCACTATGGCATCCATACATTCATCCACCAGGGGAATCCGGGTTGCGTCTCCTGTTAGAAGTGAATGATCAAGGTTGTAGTAATTCAGGTTCATCCTGGCACCTGAGATGATCTTTGACTGGGCATCCATACCAATCACATGTGATCCGATCATGGCTGCTTCCACAAGTATTCCGCCGGTACCGCAGAATGGGTCCAGTATATTTTTACCGGGTACGATTCCTGACATATTGACCAGTGCCCTGGCAGTTCTGGGCATCAGCACTCCAGGGTAGAAGAAAGGTTTTTTGTGTGGTGCTCTCTTTTCATAGGCACTGCGGTCAATGGAGGCAACAACAGATCCAAAAACACATTTGTTTGAGATAAGGAGTCTGAACATGATATGTGGCATTTTTAGGTTTGCTCTGTATCCTTTTCTGTAAATTGCGCCACCAACCTTTTTTTCCAGATACTCTCCGTGTAGCCTGGCGTGGTTCCTGATCTTTCTGGCCCTGACAGCATAGCTCATATCACTGCTGATATGTTGATGTATATCAGCCTCTTCTGCCATATTTATGATCTCATTAACATCATTTGTGCATACTCCAATCACTTTCAATATGGAATGGGACATTGCCAGCCTACCGGCTACAGATACAAGTGTTGCTTCTATTGTATCGCTCTTGCCTCTGATATCAAGTAACAGACACTGGTCAAAGCAGTGCACCTGTTCATAATCCAGATCCTCAAGAGAAAGGCAGGCGAGGACCTCAGAACGAGGTATTGTTGGGTGCTCTCCAGATAGTTCGAATGCGTATAACATATGTTCAGATCCAAAACATACCGTTTATCATCTTTTTCAGATCATCTTATCCAGTGCCTGTCTGACTGTCATTTTCTCTGTAATTCCCAGATTTCTTGCACTGGTGGTAAGATTTGCAATATTAGAGTCCAGCATCTCCTCAAAGGAACTAACTCCTCTGACAACAGCGGCAGCATCACCTAGCTTTTCTGCAGTTGCAATGTCAAGGTATCCGCACATTACAAATCCAAGTCTGGCCTTGATGAGAATCAAGGGCGCTTTCTCCATTTCCATTCTCAGACCCATCACAGATCCTCTTTCCAGTTTGATCAGCTCAACAATCATTCTTATCTCTTCCTTATTGCCTGTTCACAGAGACAGTACATATATTTTTAAAAACTCATTCATAATATCTATCGGTTTTTGAATCTTTATATTGTCTTCAGAAGTGTCTGAACTATCCTCTGAATTCATATGGGTATGGTTATAATGCACTGTTATTGGACCCTGATATCCAAATTCACCTGTAATATATGTGATTTTATTTATTTTGGTGCTGGTTTTATTCTCCATTCCACTGACTGTTGTCACTTCAACAGTTTCAGGCATGGTTATGCTGACCTGTGTACCCGGCATACCTGAAAAACTAATTTCACTACCCATTTCGTAGAAAAATTCCCTGAATTCATATTCAACAATATATAAGTTCCTTACAGTTGATGGCCGGTTAATTCTTCCTATGAGTTCGTGGGAGAGTTCTGTATCCACATTTACAGGATATATGCCATCATATGATCCATTGATCTGTACATTCATATCCTGCATGATATTATCATGAAGTCTCTGACGCATTACCTTATCTGCTTTATGCAGTTCCCACGCACTTACAAAACCATCTCTGTTCCCAATATTTGCATCTATGTATTGTTTTATAAGGTATGATCTGTCTTTTTCATACACTTCAATATATTTCCAGTTAAGACTCTTATTTTCAATATCTATTCTACTTTCCAGAGTGAATGCATCATCTGCCGTTGTGGTGGAAATAGGTACTGTAAATAGCAGAACTATAAGGCACAGTAATTTTAATATTATAGTAGTTGTATTTTTCATGTTTTTCTGAAATCAGACAGTCCGCTTAGAACTCATTTGGTTATGATTTCACATCCGTCATCAGTCACAATCACTGTATGTTCTGCCTGTGATACAAGACCGCCCTCAATTTCCTTTAGTACAGGATATGATCTTATTATATTGTTTCTCGTCAGCTGTGTGAGTGCAAATTCAAGACGATCGGATTTAAGCCATCTCCGGGCAAAGGGGAGGGTCCTGTAGGATTCGATCTCCTTTAAGATCTTTCTTGCAGCCGGAAGGCGTACTGGCTTTTTTTCAATCATGCTATATATCTCAGACCATGAACCATCTGCAACCCGACCTGCACCGTCAGTGGCAAATGGCTCAATTGCAATAACATCGCCTGAATGGAGTGTTATCCCCTGATTGATGCGGCGATTTGGTATACTTGGCGGTGCATGGGTTATATAGGGTGCAAGCCCGTGACCGGTAAGGTTTGCTACAGGCTTTAGACCATAAGCAGTAATAGCATCCTCGATAGCACCTGCTATCTCTGCTGTGTTAATTCCATCCTTGATACAGTCGATTCCAGCATACAGGGCATCTTTAGAGGCCTTTACCAGATCACTGTTGCCTGTGAAATCAACAGTTACAGCAGAATCTGCAATGTATCCGTCAATATGTACTCCCATATCAAGCTTGATCATGTCCTTTCCAAATACCGACTCATCATCTTTGCGGGGAGTGGCGTGTGCTGCTTCATCATTTGCTGATATATTGCAGGGAAATGCAGGTTTTGCTCCCAGTTCAATAGTTTTCTGTTCAACAAATTCTGCGATTTCCAGAACGTTCCCCCCGACTTTTACCCTGTCAACTGCCTGACTTCTCACTTTTGAGAGTATCTTTCCTGCTTCAAGATATTTCTCAAAGATTTCCTCAATTTCCTGAAGTTTATCTGACATTATTTCCCTCTTATTTAGTCTGATTATAGAATATTTTTAGCATGACTACTGTTATAATACTAATCTCTTTTCAAAGTCTGTCAGATTCTCATACCCTTTAGCTGTCACAACTACAATGTCTTCAATCCTAACCCCTCCTGTATGGGGATAATACAGGCCCGGCTCAATAGTAATTACATTACCTTCCTCTAATTTCCCTTCACCATCGCCAACCATTGGCCATTCATGGACATCCAGGCCAACTCCATGGCCTGTTGAGTGTATGAATCCGGATTTTGAACCGCTAAGGTATGTATCAAATCCTCTCTCTTCAAATATTTCACATACTCTTGAGTGTATATCCCTGCACAGGACCCCCGGTCTGATCATTTCAAGTGCTGCCTGCTGTGCAGCAATGACTGCATCATACATTTCTGTAAGACCTCCTGATGGCTCTCCTTTAAGCACTGTTCTGCACATATCTGCATAGTACATCGTTTTCTTGCTTTGAGGGAATATGTCAATTACAATAGGCTGTCCTGCAAGCAGTGCACCTTCGCCCATGTGATGGGGAATGGCTGAATGCTTTCCACAGGATACTATGGTTCCCATTGTGTGACATCCGGAATCCAGAAGTCTGTGCTCAATGGCAGCCCTGACACGATCTGATGTGAGCTCAGATCCTTCATAATATAAGATGCCGTCTATTTCCTCTGAAGCTTTGATAAGATCAACAGCACATTTCATGCCTTCTTCGCCTGCTTTCTGAACATTTCTGATCTTTTCGATCTCATCTGCATTTTTGACAGCCCTCATATCCCTGTAAGGACTCTTTACTGGCTGAACCGAGAATCCTACCTCTTTGAGGTACTGGGCTATGTAGAGGGGAAAGTTTCTGGGAGCAGATATTCTTCTTACTCCAAGGTCCTGAAGCATATCTGCCAGACAGTCACAGTAAGCAATGAAGGCATCTGGTTTTTCTTTAACTTTTGTTCTGTAGCCATATTCTGAAGTTGTACGTACATCAGAGACCCTTGATTCAATCTCTGCCCGTCCTCTTTCCATTTCAGAGAGGAATAGGACCTCATCTCCGTCCTTTGTCTGGAGGTATGTGAAGGGATCAGAAGCAGAAAACTGTGACACATAGTACATATCAGCATTGTGTGAATCTGAGACCATCAGGAATACATCTGTGTTATTTGCATCCAGGGATTCTGTAATATCTTTGTCATTGACCGGTTTGCTCATAGGGTCAAATTATGAATTAATAGTACATAAGTTATACACAGTTTATGGTCTCTGGAACTTTTACTACAAAACAGACAGATTCGGTTTGACTGAACACGATGGCTTACATTATCAAATAATAAAGCCGGTTGGTTGTGTTTTTAGGAACATAGTTTCAATAATTATTTATACCATCATTGTGTAGTTCATTCTGTTCACACAGAACATGTCCTACGGGACATAGGTGTGTGCAACATGGTGGCAGAAATCAGGTTCACAGATGTTATGGGAGTAAAATCCAGAAAACCCTGGAAGGTTTTTAGCAACTGGTGAATCTGATCCATCAGTAGTACAGCTTAAGGAGTGTACTGGGGAATACGGGGGTTAAGCTGTATGAGGTATCTGCCACCACTATCACTTTTAATTCTCAGATCATGTAGTGATTTATTGTTATCCTGATTATCTCATCTGCTAATTTTTCGCAGCAGGTAATAAAATGGATCCAGGTAAATGAGTCAGAATCGTATTACTGAATGAATCGTATCAGATTGGACCAGATCTGAATTTAGACCTGTATTTATCTTTTTGTCAATGGCGTTTTCTGCCGGCACATGTATTCATGATACAATAATATTTTTGCTGATACAGAGGCATTTGAAGAACTAAATACATGCAGGATCAATTAATGATCGAATTGTCTCTGAAAATCCTGATTGCAGAAAAAGATTATGTTCATCATTTCTGATACCTCCTATTTTGAGGAGGTATCAATGAAATGAATTGCTGATATTACGTTCGGACCGGGATTTGAACCCGAGTCGGAGCCTCGACAGGGCTCCATGATAGGCCACTACACTATCCGAACATTTGATGTGAGCACACTCTAATAGAACTTTCTATATTTAAAGCTTTTGCAGGTAAAAATTGATCCCGCCTCCCAGACTCGAACCGGGGACATCGCGGTGCCTGCGCGGTATGTGCGACCAGGTCGCAGAAACCATACTACAGCCGCGCACTCTACCACTGAGTTAAGGCGGGACAGCGTATAACACTGTATCCAATTTTTCACCTATGCTAATTGATGCATCACTCAGATATGCACTATAATACTTATCCTTTTCGCCGAGTAAGTTACACAGTACATATCAGAACGATACCGGTTATCTGCATTCAGTGATGAATGCTTAGAAGGTGTTGATTCTGCCGTTGATCAGCATTTCTATTACTCTGTCTGCGTTGACAAGCCAGTCATCAGTTATACCTTCTGCGTCTGAAAGTATGCTCTCAAGGCTGGCTCCTTCTTCAGGGATTATTTGAATACTTGCAATAAACGGCTGATCTATGGGTTTTCCGATCTGGGAGAGCAGCCTGACATAGGCTTCATCCACTTCTGGTATTGTTTTGGAGATTTCCTGTGCTATCTGAGTTGCCAGTAGATTGTATATCTTGCCTATATGATTTATTGGATTCTTTCCACTGGTGGCTTCCATGCTCATGGGCCTGCCTGGTGTGATGAGTCCATTGCTGCGGTTGCCCCTTCCAACAGATCCGTCATCTCCCATCTCAGCAGATGTGCCGGTAACTGTGAGGAACACCGATTCTTTTTCGATTTCATCAGCAGCGTTCACATATACATTTACGTTCCTGTCAGTATGCTCTGCTGCAAGGCCTGCCACGTAATCTTCAACTTCTTCTTTAATGTTTATATAGTGATCCAGGTCATCAACATACCTTCCGATTGTTGCACACCCGATGGTCAGTGATATATCATCCAGCTCACGCAGGCCCATGACCTTGATATCTTCTCCAATACCTGGTATTCTTTTCTTAAGGTCGGTATTGAGCATTCTTTCCGTATTGTACACAATACTTTCAAGTTCTGAGAATGGCGCATGTCCGATACCAAACGATGTATCATTTGCAACAGGCATTTTATTGCGGCTGAAAACATCCCTTAGATCAGATGAACCTGTACCAAATCTGCAGTCTATGATCATATCCCTTTCAAGATTGATATTTGCAAAGTTTTCTCTTATATACTGGTGGGCAGCTTCAATAGCGATAGAATCTGATGCAAATTCTTCCCCGTTAAATTCTGTGGTGGCTCTTCCCACAAGGAGTGTGTATATGGGCTTGATGGTCTCGCCACCACCATATTCAGGATGAGATTTTCCTGCAACTATCTGTGTTTCATCGGTATTGTGATGGAGTACAGTGCCGCACTTTTTGATGTACTCTCTGCACAATGCACGGCTGACAGCTTCTGCCAGTCCGTCAGCAATGCTGTCTGGATGCCCTACTCCCTTTCTCTCAACAATTTCCACTTTCTGATCTTCAACAGGAGTCTGTATGAGCTGTTCAACTTTGATATTTCTCATTATCCATACCTTCTTTTTTGCTAACTCATAAGCTAGATGTTTAAATGAAATCTGATAATTTGCGGATATATTTGTAGATTTATATTTATATAAAACAGTTGTTATTCACTGTGATAAACATTTCAATTATTTCCTTAATTTGCAAATGACATCAGAACTAAACTCGGCTCTATTAATTTATCAATGGTGAAATCTATATGTAATAAATATACTGTTAGAAGAATGTCCACAGAAATTTAATTTTTTAAGAGGAATATTATAGATGATACGTATTGCAATTCCAAATAAAGGAAGGCTCCATGATCCGGCGTTAGCACTTTTCAGAGAGGCAGGACTTCCCGTTCTGGAGGGCGGGACCAGAAAACTGTTTGCCAGAACCAGTGATCCTGAAATATCTGTTCTCTTTGCCAGAGCTGCAGATATCCCGGAATATGTTCAGGACGGTGCAGCAGACGTGGGTATTACAGGTCTTGACCTGATATCAGAGACCGGTGCATCGGTTGAGCTCATGCTTGATCTTAATTTCGGACATGCCGACCTTGTACTGGCAGTTCCCGAGGATACAGATGTAGCATCTGCATATGATCTTGAAGGCATGAGGGTTGCGACCGAATTTCCAGAGATAACCCGGAAATATTTTGAAAAGAAAGGTATCAGGGTTGATATTATCAATGTGAGCGGTGCCTGTGAAATCACGCCCCATGTAGGTATAGCTGATGCAATTGTTGATATTTCCAGTTCAGGCACAACACTTATAATGAACCATCTCAAGGCCATAGATACTGTTTTTTCTTCATCGGTATATCTGATCTCCAATCATGAAAGCCTGATAAACAAAGATAAGATCTATCACATAAAAACTGCACTTGAAAGTGTTCTTCGTGCCAAGGGTAAGAGGTATCTGATGATGAATGTGCCGGCTGATTCACTCAAAAAGGTGAAAGATGTCCTGCCTGGACTTGCAGGGCCTACAGTAATGAAGGTTGAGTCCGATGAAACCATTCTTGCAGTACATGCAGTTATCAGTTCGGATTCAATCTTTGCAACTGTCAACAGCCTGAAGGAAGTGGGTGCAACTGATATTCTTGTGGTTCCAATTGAAAGGATGATGCCCTGAGGTGAGAATATGGTCTTTGAGGTAATTCCTGCAGTAGATATGAGAAATGGAAAATGTGTTCAGCTGGTTCAGGGAGTTCCTGGAAGTGAAATGATCTCTCTTGATGATCCTGGTGAGGTTGCATCAGGATGGGTTGAACAGGGTGCGACCACACTTCACCTGATAGATCTTGATGGAGCAATCGAAGGTGTGAGAAAGAATGCACCGATCATAGAGAAGATAGTTCATGATCTACATCCTGCAGGTGTCGGTGTTCAGGTTGGAGGTGGTATTAGGTCATTCGAAGATGCCGGAAAACTGCTGGACCTTGGAACTGATAGAATTATTCTGAGCACGGCCGCTCTCAATGATCCCCGGCTTGTAAAGAGACTTGCAGAAGAGTATGGTGGAGAACGTGTGATGATTGCCCTTGATGCAAAGGACGGGAAAGTTTCCATTGAAGGGTGGAAGAAACAATCTGAATATACTCCGGTGGAACTTGGAGTCAGGTTTGAGTCACTTGGTGCCGGAAGTTTGCTGTTTACAAATATTGATAGTGAAGGCCTTATGAAAGGAATAGATGTTCGCCCAACAGCTGAACTTGTAAGGTCTGTAAATATCCCGGTAATTGCTTCAGGAGGAGTTACCACAGTTGAAGATATAATTTCCCTCAGCAAGATAGGTGCATCAGGTGTGGTTGTCGGCAGTGCACTATATACTGGAAAATTTACTTTTCAGGAAGCACTGGAGGCCATAAAACAAAACCCTTAATACATTCAAAATTAACAGATGGTAGTACTATGAGATCTGCTAAATTATCCCGCAAAACAGGTGAAACCAGTATTCATGTAGAACTTCTGCTGGATGGAACCGGCTCATCGAAAATCAAAACTGGTATAGGCTTCTTTGATCATATGCTGACATCCTTTGCAAAGCATTCAGGTTTTGATCTTTATATTGATGCAACCGGTGATCTTGAGGTGGATGAACACCATCTGGTGGAGGATACGGGTATTGTTCTGGGCCAGGCTATACTCAAAGCCCTTGGTGATAAAACCGGAATTGCAAGGTTTGGTGAGGCACGGGTGCCAATGGATGAATCGCTTTCAGAGGTTGCCCTGGACCTGGGGGGTCGAAGCTATATGGTGATGAATGTATCCTTCAGTTCTGGCAGGGTTGGTGATTTCAATACTCAGATGGTGGAACATTTCTTTGAATCCATTGTAGAACATGGAAAAATAAATCTTCATGCATCTGTTTATGGAAAAAATGATCATCATATGATCGAATCACTGTTCAAAGCGTTTGCATGTGCCATGCACAGGGCAGTAAGGATCGAAGGTAAGGGTATCCGCAGTACAAAAGGAGTGCTCTGAGGTCACTTTTTAATTTGCTGTGTTCAGCTGTCATGAAATTTGTTTCTGAGCTTTTCATAGAATATTTTCTGGTTACCTTCAGTTCTTCTTGCCAATCTTTCTACAATAAGTTCAGGCGTACTTCTTGCAATATAGTTGTATCTGGGGTTCCTGTCAACTACCAGGTTCAGTTCAGCATCAAGCCCTTCTGCCTCAATACCATCCACTCTGATATTGCATTCAGTGTTCTCCATGATCAGCTCCGGAAGATGGGATACAAATATTGCTGCACTGTTCTGTTTTTCTGCAAGCATTTCCAGTATTCCTGCAATGATCCTTGCTGAAGCTCCGGGTTCTGTTATCGATTCCAGTTCATCAACCAGTACAATCTTATCTGTAGGATCTGCCACTGATGAGAATTCTACAAGTGTGGATTCAAATGCACCGGCATCAAGTGTACCTTTGGATTTTGCAAAGTAGTACATTTTCTCACAGGGTCCTATTTCCATATCACTGCAGGGAACAGGAAGTCCCATATGTGCAAGTACTGTACACTGGGCAATGAGGTCCAGAAGAGATGTCTTTCCCCCGGAATTTACACCACTGAGTATCACCACACTTCCGGAATTGTCTCCAGGACTGAATGATGTATCTCCGACTGAATAATCGATAGGTGTAATATCTGTATTGCTGGCACTGAGAAAAAGGTTTCTTGCACCCCTGAACCCGATTCCAGTATTTTCTATAAGTACCGGCATTGAAAGGTCATATTCACAGGAAAAATGGCCGATTGCAAAACCTACCTGGAAGTCCAGTACTTCCTTGACCATCCTGCGAACCGGTATGATATACTGGTGCAGGTCCTTTGCAACTTTGCGAATGTGTTCAATAGTTTTTCTTTCAAGCTTGTGTTCAAGCTGCTGCCTGAGGGATCTGACAGCTGATTTATCGATCTCCAATGGGTAGGTGATATGTGTGAAAAAAACCGAATCCAGAAGAATGATACTTTTCTGATCAAGCTCCAGTTCAGATGCAATCCCTTTTTTGATATCCCTAACAACTTCCATATATGAGTGATATATCTCTCTCTCAAGCATATCCCTTATTTCAATCTCCCCGCTTATGGCGCGGACCATATCCTGACCGCTTAACGTGAGCTTTCTTTCGTCCAGTATTCTGGAGATCCTTGATGTTGCGTCCTTTACCGCATCCTGGATACACCTGTCCATCCGCTCAATGCTCAGACGCAGCCTGTCTATCTCTGGATCAATTCCCTGCCGCAAACTGCCAGTTTCATTGATGTTTAGCAGTATATGTTCGATCCTGTCTGGGTCGATGTCCCCGAGATGGTCAAATGTTTCAGATCCTGCGTTCTTTACGGTGCGAACCACTTCAAGTGATGCAGTTATTGTCTGAAGGTTATGGGCAAAGAAAGAAATAGTATTTTCAGGTATGATCTGCCAGTCCTCAGCCTGCCTTAGATCGGAAATGAACTCCGGATCCATATCTGATGGAAATTCCATTTCCAGAAAACTTCTGTGGGAACAGATGATATGAGAATAACCGGATATGGCATCAATCAGCTGATCGGGTAATTCTACTAGCTGAATGCTGAATGAATCTGAGAAATGCTGGCGTGCATATTCAAAGTCCTGACGGTTTGCTGTGATCAGGACTCGATCCCTTATTTTTGGTCTGGGATACTTCAGACTCAATGGCCTGACCTCTGCCAGCTTATTCATGAACCCGGGTTCAAAATTGATTTTTCGGGCAATTTCTGTATATTCAGAGGTCATTTGACGTATAGATTCTATTTCTTCCATCTGGGAGGATGGGTAGGGAAGGTAGATGTTCAGCTTTTCTCTGGCGTATTTTGAAGGTGCGAACCCTTTGATGATCTCCAGCACTTTTTCATAGATATCTCTTGCTTCACGGGTTTTGAGAAATTCTGATACTTCTTTTCCTTTACTGATGGCCCTTGCTTCATGTACCAGGGACACTGCAAATCTGTGACTTATTCCTTCAATTTCACAGATGCTGGCAATATCACCGTCAAGGATTGCAGTAACTGTGCTTTCCTCATTTCCAAAGTGCGTTATAAGGCGCTGGGCCATTTTATCCCCAACACCCGGGATATCCTGAAGATTATTCATAATTTCACCTGAACAGGGTTACTGTCTATAGAACACTACTGTAGTTATAAATTTTCGCAATCTTTGGAAAATTCATCCAGGGTACAGTTTCCGGTTCCCTTTTCAACTCTGTATCGGTCATTTTTTGCCATTGTACTGAAATTTGCAGAGATCGCAGGCTGCATTCTGCTAGCAAGCTTGCGGTTTCTTCTTTTACTTATATACTGGGAATCATAATAGATCTCCCACAGGTCCTCAAGCCCTTTATCTGCATTATCTCCACTTTGAAGATCTACCAGAAATGAGGGATCAACTTCACATACCTGGGATTCAAAACCCAGCAAATTTCCATTTCCAATCCATGAAATATTTTTATCTATAACTCCTATAACAATATCCGGATTCTTTCTGGCAAGCCACTGGCAGAACATGTCGGATGTTCTGTGATCTGTGCTGACCCTAGCAATAAGAACATTACCAAATAGCTCAGGACGGGTGAACATGCACATATGATAAAACTCCTTCTTTACCTCTTTCATGTACCTGAAATACCTGTGTCCCTCCCTGTACTGGGGTATGTATAGCATTTCTTTTCTTCCTTTACACTTCTTTAAGAGGCCAACAAGTTCCAATGGGTTGCATTTCCTGTGCCTGAGTACCGTTTCTATAAACTCGACAGGGCTTTGATACGAATCGATTGCCCCGGGATCATTTCTGAAGAAAACCGCAGCTACAAGCTGTGATATGCTGCAATTGTCCCACAAGGTATCAAAAGATGATGATCTCTGTGTCTCAATTTCATTTTCTGCATAGCCGATCAGCTGTGTGCTCAGGCTGCGCTCATCACTGAATATGATATCAATATCATTATATTTTTCAGTTGCACGACAGGCGGTAAGTATTCCTCTCACATTCCGCTGAAATCTCATGATCATGACCCGCTCTTCCAGAACCGGTCAAGCCGGGTTTGGCTTTTCCCCTGAATTCTTATGTATGGCCTTGCTCTTGAAACTGCAACCCCGATCCTTGCAAGTTCCTGCTCACTGCTGATAGTATCTGCATGGATGATCCTTTCTGCACTGATTGGGCCAATCCCTGGGACCATGAGCAGTTCATGGCGAGTTGCACTGTTGATATCAACAGGGTACATGTCCGGATTGGCAGCTGCAAGAAGTATCTTTGGATCATCATCAGTCAGGTTTCCGGTGTCATCAAATATGGGATCAAAATCCCGTGCTTTGAGGCCATAGTCCTTGAGAAGATAGGAAGCCTGATAGAGACGTGTCTCTTTCCACCTGGGTGAGGATGGTTCCTTCTCAAGAGGAGTACCCGGAACAGGATCAAAACTCATAAAGTAAGGTCTTCTCAGACCATATCTGTTCATAAACCTGTTAACGGTCTGTATCATATTGCGATCAGGCTCATTTAGAAGACCTACCACAAACTGGGTATCATTTGCGCCTATGATTCTTGTATCATTGTGTTCAGAACGTCTTCTGCGTACCATATCATGTATCCACTTGAGGCGCATAAGAACATCATTCTGATAATCAAAGTTTGGGCATATATGGGAATAATTGACCGAGCTGGTAGTTTCGGCGTTTATTCCGAATTTGTTTGCATACTCTGAGATGTTCTCAAGAAGATGTTTCGGGGTACCAGGCATGAGTCGCACATGTATGTATCCATTAAATCCCTGTTCTCTCAGAAGTGTTACTACCTCAAGCTGGCGATATGCGGTATTCTCAGGATCACCAATGATCCCTGAAGAAAGAAATAATCCTTCAATGGCGTTTTTTCTGTAGAACGACCAGGTAATTTTAGCAATCTCTTCAGGCGAGAGTGAGGCTCTTGAAGTATCTCTCATACTTCTGTTTGGACAGTACAGGCATTCTCCTGAACAGTGGTTTGTAAGAAGTGTTTTGTATAGTTGTATGCACCGTCCATCCGGTCCAAAGGCGTGGCATACTGCGGTCTGGTTACAGCTATCATATTTTGTGCCGGCTGATAGCAACCTGATCCTTTCCTGGAGTGTCCGATGAACGTCAGGTATATGGGTGTCACTGCTCATTGAAGATTATTTTCGACAGGATAGTATAAGTCCATGATCCAGGCAGGGTGAAAGTATTATTCCTTAATAGAAATCACAAGTCTCTTTTTGGTAACTGCCTCCAGTTTTTTCCAGTCGATAGTTGCATTTTTTTCAAGTACGAACTCTTCTGCTGTCTTGTCAGATAGTTTTCCATCAACTTCAAATACATACAATCCTTCTTCCCCGTCAGATGATACTATCAGGTCTCTATCCCCTACCTTTTTTACCTCCAGAGCCGACACCATTTTAAGGGCATCCAGAAGTTTTGTACCCTTATCGATCTCAACCATCTCGGTTGGTGCAAAGGAGTCAAGTGCTGTATGTATGTTCTCTGCCCTGATCTTAAGTATATGTGATTTCCCGAATATTCTGCGTTCTACAAGATCAGCTTCTTCCAGGACCTTCACATGTTTTGCAGCAACAGGTACTGATATGTTGAGCTCTCTGGCAAGACCTGAGATGTGCATCTCATTCTCACTGAGCAATTGAAGCATGTTGATCCGTGTGCTGCTTCCAATAGCCTTGAACACTTTGTTACCTTTTAGAGTCATATATGTATCTTTTAAATACAACGATATATAAGATTATTCCTGTTACACTTGTATCCTAACTTGCTATATACGTATACATGTGGATATGGGTGATTGTAATAGATATCAATAGATATCGTAAGCCTTATAATAGATCTGCATATTAATTTCTACGGATATTTCTATAATATTTTCTATATATCAGCTTGAATAATTTACAGGCGTTGCTATGCTTTTGAAAAACAGAACCGATACCTCTCAATCTTCTGATTCTGCATCCTGCATCTATAAGAGTGAACATGCAGTCTCCGATGTGGTAGGAACAGTTCTAATGGTATCGATTACAGTAATCATGGCGTCCCTTATCAGCATGAGCGTTTTTGCAATAAATCCTCCTCCAGATGTTCCACAGATAAATTACAATGTACAGAATAATGGGTCTCTGGTCGATCTGGTTCACATGGGAGGTGAACCTGTAGAGGTATCTGATCTGAGATTTATACATGAGGGCCAGGAGGTCAATATCAGCAACATGTCACAGATCAACGAAACAGGAACCTGGAGAATTGGCACGATAATCTCCCTGGATGCAGATACCACCCGTATAATCATTGTTCACATACCATCACAGGAGCTTATCAGATGAGATCTGTAAAAGATGATGATAATGCAGTATCAGTTGTTATTGGTACAGTGCTGGTACTGGCAATACTTGTCACCTTCATGGCAGGTTTTCTCAACTTCTGGGTTCCGGTATACGAAAAGCAGAATGAAATGGATCATAGCAGGGAGTTACTGGGCAGTTTTACTGATATTCAAATGAAAATTGATAATATTGACCATTTTCCAGTAAGGATTCCTGTAGACGTAGGTACTAACAGTATTTTCTATTTATCGGGTACTCGATCTTATGGTGAACTGGAAGTTAATGAAAGTGATTACTGGATTACAATAACTTCTGAAAATTTCACAGGCTCAGATGGTAATGGATTTGCTGGTGGTGATGGTACCAAAGACAATCCGTACCAAATAAGCAACGTTCAGCAATTGCAGAATATTGAAGATGATCTTGAAGCCCATTATATTCTGGTAAATGATATTGATGCTTCTGGTACTATCAACTGGAATGATGGTAATGGATTTTATCCAATTGGTGATAAAGATAATTCATTCACTGGCTCTCTCGATGGAATGGGGCATGTGATAAATGATTTATTCATAGATCAAGGAGTCCTTGGTGGACTTTTTGGTAAAAATGAAGGTAACATAAAAAATGTAGGATTGAATGATGTAAATATAAATGCAGGTGGTACTGGCAATGATAGAAGACATGTAGGTGGTTTGGTGGGTGATAACACTGGTACAATAACGCAATCTTTTGTAACTGGAACTGTTGAAGGTGACTTTGCAGGTCAAACTCGTGCTGGTGGTTTGGTGGGTAGAAATTCTGGTGAGATTAATAACAGTTATTCAACAGCTAATACTAGTAGTGATCAACAACAACCGAGAGTGGGAGGGTTAGTTGGTGAAAATAAAGGCATTATAACCAATACATATTCTACTGGTAAAGTTGCTGGTGGTAATGATGTTGGTGGTCTTGTAGGT
>SKZM01000199.1 GCA_007127385.1 Methanosalsum sp. | reverse complement strand
TTTCAGTCAAAATGCGGTCTGGCTTTAAGGTCATCACCTCATATCTGAAATGTATTTTTTCTGCTTAACTTTATCGGCTGGTATACGCATTGCAGTTGCTATAGTTTACTCATTCTGTAAGTTCACAACTACCAATATCTATATATATTGGAAACTTCTATTGTAAGCCAGTCAAAGTTCATAACGCCTCCCTGAATAAGAAAGATTTTAATCTGAATTTTAATGAGTGGCTTGTTTTGAATTGTTGATATAAATTAAAGGGAGGATAAAAATGGAACGCAAAGGATTCCAGCGCAGAGGCGGCAATTTCAACCGTGAGGAAAGAGAACTGCATTCAGCAACATGCTCAGACTGTGGTGACACAACTCAGGTGCCTTTTGTACCGGACTCAGACAGGCCAGTATATTGCAGAGAATGCTATCAGAATCACAGACCAGCACGAAAGTTCTGATTTGAGATATATGATATAAATTCTTCATATACTAATATACAATTTATACAGCAGGTGATTTTTCCTGCTTTTTTTAATATTTAATTCTACAGGTTAGCTGTACCTGTTGACTTTTAATCAACTGTATCCTTTTCCAATATCATACAATACATAGATATTCAGGTTTTTTTCCATAAACTCATGTGCTATCCATTCAGGGATATGATGTCATGAATAAAAATAATATTATGATTGCAATTGCTGCAATTCCTATCCATGAAATACGGCTGAAGTCATATACTCTTCTTCCCATATAACACTGGAATGGTGCCATGATCAACAGAATATCAAATATCAGGAATGAGATCCCCACAAACAAAATACTGTGTATAAACCCGCCGCTTAATAAATCGGGAAAAGTCAGAACAATACCCAGGGTTGAAACCATCAATAATGAGGATACTATATATGCAGGCCCAAGATACTGTATCTTATCCCTGTAGCTCCATTTTACATTTTCAGGATACTGGGCACCAGGCATGGGGAAAAAGGCCCCAAAAATGACCGCTATTATCAGACTTAACAGATATCCGTTGTGCCATCCCCGATATATCCATTGTTCTTTTTTGATCAGGGTCAGGACCTTTAACGGAATATAGCGAAATGCCAGAAATAATGATCCTGCAAAAATAACATAATAAAGATTGGCCAGTTCCTGAATATGCCCGTAAGAGACAACGAAAGCAATCGAAATAATTGCCAGGTTTGCCAGCCAGGATGTAATTGGAGCTGAACGCTTTTCCGGCTCTGGCAGTCCATATACCCATAAAAAGTGACCGATTTCTGAATAATATTTGAGTTTTGTCCAAACTCTCAGATAACCTTTAAGTCCATATTTGTTGATCAGATTTTTACCGTTCTGTATCACATAACCATTGTTTGCAAATATCTTGCTGGAACTTGTATTATAACCATCAACAGCTGTAACAATAGCGCTGCATTTTTTTGATTTTAGATATTCCATACCTTCTCGTACAAGTTTCTCTCCGATCCCTGCACCTCTTACATCTCCAGATGTAAAAAGCCAGGATATGATACCAACGTTCTCATCAGGTGTGACTTCTACAAGCTTCATCACAATTGCGCCTGCTATTTCTCCATTGTATCTTGCAAGAAGAGTATGTGGTGTTGTATCAAGAAATATTCCATGCAGGTATGGAAAAGATTTTCTGCCCAGTTCTTTCAGTTTTTTGCGATCACTTTCCAAACTGAGCTTTTCAATAACCAATTTCTGACCAGGATTGTTGTAGTCTGAACTCTCTTTCAATGAATCAGAATAATTGTTGCTGCAGGAATTGTTTCCATTGAAAGAGCTCATAATATTAATGGAAAAATATAAGGTATAAATGTTTGTAAAGTTCACTTTTCATTCAAAAACGATATAACTGGATGATCAGTAAATTAAATTAGATAAAATGGATTTTATTCCACTTTATCGAATTTAGATTTTGGGGCTCCGCATATTGGACAGATATCCGGAACTTCATTTTCCACAGTGTTTCCACATACACTGCAGACATAGTAATCAACTTCCTCGTTGTTCCCGATATTTTCCAGGGCCTTTTTGTACAGCTCAGCATGAACTTTTTCTACCTTGTTTGCCACGTCAAAGCTCCAGACAGCCTCGGTGTCTCCTTCTTTCTGGGCTTCTTCTATAAATTCAGGATACATCTGTTCAAATTCGTATGTTTCTCCACTTATTGCTTCCTGCAGATTTTCACTGGTCTTTTTGACTCCACCCATAAGGTCCAGGTGATTGTGGGCATGTACTGTCTCTGCTGCTGCAGCTGCCCTGAAAAGTTTAGCTACCTGGATTAAACCTTCATCATCAGCTTTCTTTGCAAAGGCCAGATATTTTCTGTTTGCCATGGATTCCCCGGCAAAAGCATTCTCTAAATTTTCCTGTGTACTCATAGTTAAATAACCTCTTTTTAGTATTGAAGTGGTAACCTTCATATATGAATCTAGTTATATTACTTTAACTCAGATTGAATGGCACCGAAATCAGCAATTGAAGTTATGTTATTAACATATCAATCTTTTTTTCTCATAGCTACCTTAAAGAGCTTTCTTGATTTGTTTATACCTGGAATCTTTCCTTCTTCGAATTCTTCTATATCAATTATCTGGTAACCCTTTGATAACTGGTTTATCTTTTCCCTGCTCAGGAAATGTACGATGAATCCGCCACTGATTTCCCACATATCCTCACCCCTGTAAATACCGGTTCTATACTGGGGATCTCCGGTGTGGCGCGTGGTGAATATATTGATCCCGCCTGGCCTGAGAACTCTCCTGATCTCTTTTGAAACCGATTCAAGTTCAGATGTAGTCAATGGCATGCAGTACAGCATATGGGAAAAACATGCATCAAACGATTCATCTTCAAAGGGGAGAGGTTTTCGTACATCATGCTGAACAGCCTTTACACAGTTAATCAACCCACTTTCACGTGCCTTCCTTTTAATTGACTCAACACCAGGCCTGGAATAATCAAGGGAATATACTTCAAATCCGTTCTGTGCAAAAAACAGGGTATCTCTTCCCTGACCTGCACCCAGCTCAAGTACCCTGGTCATGTTCTCTTTTTTGAAGATTTCAGCTGCTTTACAGGCAGGAATGCTTGGATCATCTCCGAACATTGACTGATTTTTAGTGTACACATTTTCCCAGTGCGTTTGCTGTCTGTTGAACGTTTCTTTATCTGGATCATCTGCATTCATGTTATAACAACCAATTGAATATTATTTTTATGCAATTAATGTTCCATTATTCATTTATCCATCAGGATCCTGAATCCGATTCTGCTACTTCTGCGATGAACATCCGGGGGATTGAAAAACCTGCTTGCGGATCTACATCCCACAGCTGAAGTCTGCCAGCTTCCTCCCCGAAGGACCCTCATGACAGTAGATGAACTTTCTCCGGTTTCTACCGGACTGCCGTCATCCGGAGCATTCTGATAGTTATCGCGATATACATCCTGCATCCATTCCCAGACGTTTCCATGCATGTCATAAAGACTCCAGGGGTTGGGTTTTTTCTGGCCCACCGGTTTAGGTCCGCGATCACTATTGTCACGGTACCATCCATAGTCATTTAGATATTGGTGATCATTACCGAAAAAGTATCTGGTGGAAGTTCCTGCACGACATGCATATTCCCATTCTGCTTCAGAAGGGAGACGATATTTATCAGTGTTTTCCATTTCATTCAGTTTCTGGATAAACTGCTGTGCGTCATTCCAGGAAACTTTGCTAACCGCTTTGTCATCTTCCATAAAACTAGATGATAGCTTTATTCCCATTACATCACTCCATTCTTTATTTGTAACGGGATATCTGCCAAGGTAAAAGGGAGTGTCTATATTCACTTTATGAACCGGTTGCTCATTTTTGTACCATTTTTGTTCTTCAACAGATGAACCCATATAAAAAGTACCGGAAGGTATCAGCAATAACTCCATATCAAATGAATTTGTATATGTTCTGAAATTATCGGACACTTCATAGGTTTTGTCTATTTTTGTAGAACCGTAAGTATCACTGGCTTTATCCACTTTTCAATTTCCCTCCATTTATAAAAATATCTTAGAGAGGGTGTATAAATAATATTTGATTCGATTAGTTCAAAAAACAACGTATCATATAAGATAACTGATCATAATTTATGATTTTACACCGGTTATCCTCAAATAAACCAACATTGTATATAAATTTGAAGGATCTTGATTTCTCTGTTCAGGGTTGTTCTGTTTTCCTGTCCATATCCATCCTGTGCTTGTGAAGTGCCATCTCTATAGTGATCTTCATATCATCTTCCTGAAATGGTTTCAGTATGTATCCATGGGGATTTGTTTCTTTTGCCCTGGAGATTGTTTCTTCATCTGAATATGCAGTCAGGTATATTATAGGTATATTATGCTGACTTTTTATTCGCCTGGCAGCTTCAATCCCATCCATTTCTCCTTTAAGCATAATATCCATCAAAATAACATCAGGGGAAGTTGCTGCGGTTTTTATGATTGCCTCCTCTCCGGTCTTTGCAACTGCGTGAACAGAATATCCCAATTTCTTGAGTCTCTTTTTTATCTCAAGCCCCACTATGTTTTCATCCTCAACGACAAGTATCTTTATATCCTCCATATTGATCAACCACATTAAGTCCTATCAATTTCCTTGAATATGATTCTAAATTCTGTTCCGTGTTCTGTGTTCATTTCAATGGTTCCTTCGATTTGATCTACAAGAGTGTTCACAAGCTGCAGTCCAAGAGAATCAATTTCTTTGAAATTTATATCAGGAGGAAATCCATTTCCATTGTCACTAACAATGAGGATGAATTCATTGTCTTCACTTTTAAGAATGATGGTGATCTTGCCATCATCACCGTCATCAAAGGCATGCTTTA
>SKZM01000146.1 GCA_007127385.1 Methanosalsum sp. | reverse complement strand
ATCAGGGTTCTGAATACATAGAGCACAGCAGCTCTGCAGACTGATGCAGGTGCATTGGAATTACCTGGCACCTGTTCAGAAGTACCTGTAAAATCAATACATGCGCTCCTGCTGCTGTAATCTATTGTGATCTTAACACTGATGATACTCTCATCATCCATCCTGTGTGAGAAAGAGCCGTCCTTCAGGACATCTATGACCTTTCTCACCTCATTTTCTGCATTGTCCTGTACATGCTTCATATAGGATGCAATGATCTCTTCTGAATACTGTTCAACCAGCTTTCGAAGTTCAATTACACCCTTCTCATTTGCAGCCACCTGGGCCTGGATATCTGATATGTTCTGTGCAGGGTTTCGTGCAGGATACTGACCCGAGTTAAGCCACATGGCCAGCTCATCCCTGCAGAAATGTCCGTTCCTGACCAGCCTGAACCCATCAGTGAGTATCCCTTCTTCATGTATGTTCCTGCTATCATGTGGCATTGAACCCGGGGTCTTTCCCCCGATATCTGCATGATGGCCCCTTGATGCCACATATGCATATATTTCATTCCTGCTGTCAAATACTGGGGTTATTACTGTGATATCAGGAAGATGGGTACCCCCTTCATAGGGAGAATTGACCATATAGGTATCACCGTATTCCATATCCTGCACCTTTCTGATAAGTGCCCTGACACATTCGCTCATTGATCCGATATGTACCGGTATATGAGGTGCGTTTGCGATCAGGTTCCCGTTGCTGTCAAAAAGTGCACAGGAAAAATCACGCCGTTCTTTGATATTGACCGAATGTGCAGTGTTTTGGAGGGTGTATCCCATCTGCTCGGCAATGGACATGAACCGGTTATTGAATATCTCAAGCATTACAGGGTCGGCTGAAGAATCTACAATATGATCCGCAGTATGTTCTAAGATGCGTTCCAGGACGATATGATCGTGCCCGGTAACCTTCCCTTCCCATCCAGGTTCAATGACAATTGTGGATGTATGCTCAATGATCACAGAAGGACCCTGCACCCTGCACCCGGGTCTCAGGTCACTGCGCAGGAATACAGGTGTTTTGTGATATTTCCTGCCGGAATAGATCCTGATATTCTCAGCAGGGATAGACTCTGCATCCTCCTGTATCTCATGCACCTTCTCATCCGTCTTTTCAGTAACACCTATAACCTCCATTGAAACAGCTTCAGCAACAAGTGTCCTATCAGGGTCCATGAACCCGAATATCTGTTTATGTTTTCTGTTAAAGGCTGATGCAATGGACTGCTGATCCATATCCTCATCAAGGTCGATCATAAGGCTGGTATCTGAACCCCTGTACTTGAGATGGACCCTGGCAACAGATCGTATATTCTCCTGCCGGACATTCTGCTGCACAATTTTTCTTTTACCCTTATCCTGAAGATCTGAGAGAATATCCCTGATTTCGGCCAGTACCTCTCTGTTCAGGTCCTTCTCAACTGCCTGCTCCAGTATCTCTCTCTGGTCTGCCAGTCCGATCCCATAGGCTGAAAGAACACCTGCATACGGATGGATGAATATTGTACTGATATTGAGAGTATCTGCAACCCTGCATGCATGCTGGCCCCCTGCACCTCCAAAACAGCACAGGGTATATTCCTTTACATCATATCCCTTCTGTAGTGAGATCTTCTTGATGGCATTGGCCATGTTCTCAACAGCCACATCCAGAAAACCCTCGGCCACCTCCTCCGGAGTATACTCACTGCCTGTGGAAGCCGTTACCTCCTGTGCAAGCCTGCTGAACTTCTCGTGCACGACCCTCTCATCCAGGGGCATATCCCCCCGGGGTCCGAACACATGTGGAAAATGATCCGGCTGGATCCGGTTCAGCATAACATTGCAGTCAGTGACTGTAAGCGGACCGTCCATGCGATAGCAGGCAGGGCCAGGACTTGATCCTGCAGAATCAGGGCCCACCTTCATGCGCTCGCCGTCAAAATGCAGGATAGATCCCCCGCCTGCTGCGATGGTATGTATTTTCATCATCGGGGACTGGAGATGAATCCCTGCGATCATGTTATCAAAACTTCTTTCATATTCTCCCCTGTAATGTGCAACATCTGTGGACGTACCACCCATATCAAAACTGATGATCCTGTCAAACCCTGCAATCCGCGAGGTCCGGACTGCACCAACAATCCCGCCTGCAGGTCCTGAAAGGATACAGTCCTTACCCTGGAATGATCTGGCATCCACAAGTCCGCCATTGGACTGCATGAACATAAGGCCTGGTCTTTCTGAGTTATCACTGTCATGATACTTATCAAGATCAAGCATGCTGATGATATTGTCAGTATATCTTTTCAGGACCGGTGAGAGGTAGGCATCAACCACAGCGGTCTGAGCACGATTGATGATCCTGATAAGCGGACTTACCTTATGGGAGAGTGAGATCTGGGTAAACCCTGTTTTCCTGGCAATCTCCTCAATTTCAAGTTCGTGATCCGGATACCTGTATGCATGCATCAGTGCAACAGCAACTGCCCTGATCCCTGAATTAAATGCATCCTCAAGCTCCCTTTTAACTGATTCTGTATCAGGACACTGTATCTTCCTGCCTGTAGCATCATATCTTTCATCGAACTCGATAACCCTTTCATACAGCTGGTCTGTTTTGTGGATATCGAGTGCAAAAATATCTGGCCTGTTCTGGTATCCGATCTTAAGTATATCCCTGAAGCCCCGGCTGGTTACCAGTACGGTCCTCTCCCCTTTTCTCTCAAGCAGGGCATTGGTTCCGATGGTTGTTCCCATTTTGATACTATCGATCATCCTGGCCGGAATTTGCTGGTCAGGCTCACAGCCCAGAATATCCCTGATACCCTGGATTGAGGAATCACTGTACTGTTCAGGGTTGCAGGAGAGAAGTTTATGTGTGATCAGTTTTCCTTCAGGACTTTCTGCAACAATATCCGTAAAGGTGCCTCCACGGTCTATCCAGAATTGCCATTTACCGGTAGTCATGTTCATTTCAACAAGATCGGTGGTCATATATCAAATATTCTGTGATCTATTGATGGCCTGCTGAACAAGCTGAACCTGATCATTTCCAGTAATTTCTGTCCCTGTTTTCATCTATAACTGTCTGCAACTGTTCAGGATAGGGAGAGAACAGACCGTCATTTTCAGTTCCTGTTCTGTCATATCTGAGTATATACAGTTTAAGTATCTCAAGAAGACCATCCAGTCCCAGCAGGTTACGGGAATATCTGTCCAGTATCCCCTCAAAATACCTGATCTCGTCTGCAGGGACGTTTCCGGAAAAGCCTGAGAAGATGGATCCTGCAATCCTGATATATGAGTCCGGTCCAGGGTGAATGGTAAATAATTTTCTAAGAATTGTCTCATAGGCTTCCAGCAGGTGCAGGATTGGCCTGGCATTCAGTTCCTTGATGATGTTTTCCATCTCATTGAAATATTCAGGGCTGTACATCAGGAAAAGATAATGATTTTCTTTATGGAACCTGGCCAGTTCTCTGGCAGATCCCTTCTCCCTGACCTTTCTGAAACCTGTAAGTGTGAACAGTTCTGTTAGGAAATCATGCCTGATCCTGTTATTTCTCAGCCGGTCATTTTCCTCGATTGGATAACCACTGTATTTTGCCAGGATTTTATTAGCAAAGAAACCACTGCTTTTTTCAATGACTGCTGCATCTTTTACACCGGAGTATACCTTTATGTTCCTGATACCGATGGTGGGTGATCCGGATTTGAATATGAATCCGTCTACTTCAGGTAACCGGGAAATGAACTGATCGGTGAACCTGTCCATCTCTTCAGTTACATCCCTGCCTGTTGCCGGCTGGATCAGTCTGTACTCTCCTGCGGATTTTACTATCCTTATCGGATCCCGTGGGATCCCTAGCCCAATTTCAACTTCAGGACACACCTTTATATAATTAACATAGGGCTCAAGGTCTTTAACGATCCTGGAAGGTATTGTCTTTGCATCATATCTGACACTATCGAATTCAAGGCATCTGCTTACAAGTACAGTTGGTTCTGGAAATTTCTTCATATCTTTGACCCCACAATAGTTTAATATTGTCCAGGTACTAAATAAAGCTATTATCTAAGACCATAACAGATGATATCATGAAATATGATCCGGAAAAGACACATCTGATGTCCAGGATTAGGGAAGTTCTTGAAAGCCAGTCCCTTGCCGGCCTTGCAACCTCAAGTTCTGGAATCCCCTATCTAAGTCTGATAGCATTTGCAGTTACCGATGACCTGAGATACATTCTTTTTTCCACTGACACAAATACAAGGAAATTTTCCAATATTTCTGAAAATCCCAGTATATCATTTCTGATAGATAGCAGGAAGAACACGGTTAATGATCTGTCCAGTGCGATGGCAGTTACTGCGACCGGACACGTTGAAAGGATCAATGAACAGGAAATGGATAAGTTTAAGCGTATCTTTTTAGGAAAGCATCCGCAATTAAAGGATTTTGTAGATTCTCAGACAACGGTTCTCCTGAGAGCAGAGATTGATAAGTACTTACTGGTAAGTAACTTCTCAAAAGTCAGTGAACTTGTAATGTCAGACTGAAGTATGCGGATCCAGAAGAAAAATTTAGATAGAAGTATATCCCCTTTCTGAATCTTTATAAGTGGAGTGTAAAACCCCTATGTCTTTAGCTTCGGGGTAGTTCACCTCTTAACGACTCTAATGTGTTTTTCTTTAGATCATTCCAATTTTCAAGCTTTTTTCAGAGTCACCCAGAAAACACTGCCTTTTCCTGCAGGATTGTCTTCCACTCCCACTTCCCCATCATGCAGGTCAATGATTCTTTTTACAATAGCAAGACCAAGCCCTGTTCCTTTTACACCGCTTTTATCCACCCTTTTAAACCTTTCAAACAATTTGGGCTTATCTTCATCTGGAATCCCTACACCAAAATCTGTAATGCTTACTT
>SKZM01000127.1 GCA_007127385.1 Methanosalsum sp. | reverse complement strand
CGTTTCTATCAGGATCATACAGGACCTATTAAACAGGACTCCTTATGAAGACAATATATCTTCTGAAATGATAGCCAATGACTTGAATATAAATATATCCAGAGTTAACCATCATATTAGAAATCTGATACAGGCGGGACTTGTGTACAGGAAAAAACGGTACATATACCTCCGTGGTGGAAGTCTCAAATCGGCAGTCCAGGAGATCAGGAAGGATTCTGAAAGGATATTTGATGAACTGGAAAATGTTGCAGAAGAGATAGATCAGATGATGGGGCTAAAAAACAGATAAATATATCCATTCTTTATCTGTACGGTCCTACTATGCCGACAAATTCCCCCTCTTCTATACTAAGCTGAATATTATCCAGGACTCTTAGATGCTTATCTCTGCAGGGAATGGATAGTTCTTAGTGAGATTGTTGATAACTATATCAGTTCATTAAGAAATGGTGACATAATAAAAATTGACTAATATATGTCCATCAGAGTTGATAATATATGTTTTTTTAATTCAGAAAACTCTGGTGTTCCAATTATAGATATATTGCGTGGTCTTCTAAATGTCACTTCAATTTCTTTTTTAATTCTACCTGGCCTTCCGCTCATGATAAATACTTTGTCGGATAGGAACAGTGCTTCTTCAACATCATGTGTAACAAATATAACGGTAGGTTTATGCTTTTGCCAAAGATTTAACAGTAATTCCTGCATGCTAAGTCTTGATTGTGCATCCAGTGCTGCAAAAGGTTCGTCCATTAATAGTATATTGGGATCAAGTACGAGAACACGAGCAAGGGCGACTCTCTGCTGCATACCACCAGATAGCTGACCGGGATAATAATTTTCAAATTTACTGATGCCAACGGCTTTCAAATACTTATCTACAATTTTCTGCCTCGCTCCATCATCCATTTTTTTTTGCTTTAAACCAAACATTACATTTTTTCTTACGCTCAACCATGGGAATAGTACAGGCGACTGGAATACAACTGCTCGTTGGGTTGACACTCCTTCAATCTTTTCTTTACAGCATGTTGCAACACCATTATCACCAGACTCAAAACCCGCAAGAATGTTCAGTAATGTAGATTTACCACAGCCACTAGGGCCAAGTATACTGATGAATTCTCCTTGCTTTATATGAAGATAAATGTCATCGAGAACTTCCAAGCTCTCTTCTCCATTAACTGAATTGTAACTTTTACTAAGTCCTTTGACAACTATATCAGTTCCCTTCATTTTTATCTCCTTCAATCAGCAATCCTGACCTCTTAAAAGAAGACATTAGCAATATATCACTAACACGTCCCAGGATCCCTATACAAATCATTGAAACCAGAATAATATCCACATGCCCTAACATTCTTGCATCCATCATCAACGCACCCAGTCCGCTTGCGACTCCTGTAAGTTCTCCTAGAACTAAAAACCCCCACGATACGCCCAGTCCTAATCTTAATCCTGCAATCGTTGAAGGCATAGCTGCTGGTATGATAACTGTTGTATATAATGAAATATTATTTGCGCCAAGCATTTTCCCTGCTCTGATCAGAAGTGGCGAGACTGAAGAAGCACCCTGTGCTGCATTGACATATATTGGGAAAAAAGCGGCTAAGGATATCAAGAACAAAGTTGTTGTTTCACCAACACCGAACCAAACTATAGCAATGGGCAACCATCCAATACCTGGAATAATTCTAATAAGGTGTACTGTTGGATCAAAGGTATCTTTAGCTAACATGCTTCTTCCAGTTAAAAACCCCAGAGTCAGTCCCAAAACAGTAGCTATTGCAAATCCATATAATACTCTTGTTATACTCGCATATGCATGAGTGAACAAAGTTCCAGAATAAGGTGTTATGTTCAGATTACCTATTGCAAAATCGATGGACACTAAGAGTAAAGTGGAAGGGGAAGGAACCAAATATGGTGGTACCATACCTCCCATGGTTACAATATACCAGAAGGTAAAAACAATTGCTGGTATTAAAAAACCTAACAAATTTATTTTTTTTAGATTTAACATTTTTAGTTAATATTTGTATTATTTGTATTGTTTCTTGCTTCTTCTACGAAGCTCAAATCAAACATTGAATCAATATCAGGCACATTGTTTATCATTCCAAGCTCGTACATTTCAATTGCGAGATTTCTTGTGTTTTCTATGTAATCATCATCAATATCCCATACAAGTTCCATGTTAGGTTCTGCTATTTCTAGAACATCTCTAGATGTACCAAAAGTTTCTGCCAAAGTAAGCCATTCATCCTTATTTTGGTTTAAATGCTGTGTGGTTCTTGCATGAGCTGTTACTAAAACTTGTATCTTATCCCTATCATTCTCGATTTTGTCTTTTGTAGTGATCATTCCTGCATTAATAGTTCCTATATTATCTCCGTAATATGGATAAGTAAGTATTCTACCGTATCCTTCTGCTACTGCCACTGATGGATAAGGTTCTCCACTACAAAAAGCATCGACTGTACCTCTTGATAATGCCTGACCCATATCAAAAAAATCAATCCGTTTTAATACAACATCTTCATTTGGATCCAACCCTTCTTTCTTGAGTGTTTCAAGCAGAAGTACATGGTGCATTGTTCCTGGAACATATGCAATAGTTTTACCTTTAAGGTCGGCTGGTGTTTCTATATCCGAACCTTCTCTAACAACAATTGCTGAACATTTATTGCAGAGGCTACTTACTATGACGATTGGTTCTCCTTTTGATGCACCAGTGATTGCAAGTGCTATTGTTGTGCCGGTCATATCCAGACCTCCAGCCAGTAAAGCAGATTTTTGATCACCCGGGTTTGTGAATGGAAGCACATTCATACTATAATCCTCACCAATATGTTCATGGTACACATATGGCTGAATCGTCTGAGCTGTTCTCCATGTTCCTACAGTTGCATCGAATTCGTTCTCCTCATTGATACAACCTGATAATGAAACAGTGAAAACTAATATTAATAGAAAACATATTATATAAATCAGAGTTTTCATATTTTATTCATCCAATGTACTCGTAATTTGCGTTTTTGAACATTTGTTTAGCAGTCTTAATATCAAATCCATTCCATTCACTCTCACATTTAGTAACATCTCGGGGAATTGCACCAGTTTCAACAACTAACACATTTGCACCCCAGTTAAGAGCTGTTTGGTTAGGAGGATGTACACAGATATTTGGTGCATGTCTATTTGCAGCAAGTCTTGTAACAGCCGCTATCTGTGCATGCCTTCGACTGGATATCTGTGGTAATTCACTTAGTGGTGTTTTAGGTAATGGTACTCTAGCCATTGCGCCAGTTAGTGTTGTACCATACTCTAAACCAGTCAAAAAAATATCTGCAATTTCTTCGTTTTCATGCTCAATACCAATAGGTTCTATCAGATATGCAAGTTCAAGTTGTGAATCCCTTATTGTCTCAAGTGTTGCAATTCTATCATTTGGTTCAAATTTTGTATCAATACCTTCTCTTAGCCTCAGTGTATGATACACTCTCTGTACTCCTGATTCTTCGAGAATCTTTGCATTCAGTTCATCAAATTCACCGGTATTGACAACAATTTCATAATCTCCGGGAACTTCTGATCGGACCAGTTTAGTTAATTCAGTTAATTTGTCAAATTTATAAAATTGGGTTGTTCGTAAGATGATCCATCTTGCTCCCTGTGATACAATGTTATGGATGATCTCAGTTATCTGATCAAAACTTCTTTCGTTTTCTTCAGTTACAATCCCCCATTCTTTTCCAAAAGCGCAGAAATTGCAGCTCATCGGACAATTTCTGTAATCTACACCAACAGATGCCCAGATATTAGCCCTATCATTTGTGATTGCTCCTGCAACCTCCCTTGCAGCGTTTCCAAGTAATTCAGCTTCTTCTGATTCCGGGTCTATTTCTAGCAGGGATATGATCTCATCACGGTTCAGCTTTTTTCCTTTCAATGCCTTTTTTTTTAATTCCTGAATAAGGTTTAAATTTGACAAATATCTCACCATTTTTGAATAAAATTACTTAATCGGGATGTTAATCCTGCTGAAATTAATAAGATATCAGCAAGCTGAGAACTTTGATAATGTTTAAAAAATAAAATATATAAATTGTTCTGGTGAATCTAATTAATGGCCTGAATGCAATTATCACTGACAGCTTTTATTGAAGAAATAATTGTGGACTGCTGGCTTATTAATGCAGTATTATGCAATGAGTGGAAGGCCAATTTTTTCCAAAATGTTTGGTGGAAAAAATCAGCCTGTATATTTGAAGGTACATGAAGTGCCGGAGTAAGATGGTTTCACATGAATTTTAGACCTTTTATGTTAAATGCTTTCCATTCCAGTACTTTCTGTATTTTGTGGGTACTTTCTGCTTTTTCCTATCATAGTACCTGCAATTTCCTGAATTCGGGTAAATTGAGACTTATTCATGCTTACAACCATGGCTCCAAGTAATATGAAGCTGCATCCCTTAATTGTACTTGCAAATATAGGGTCTCCAAGGATTGCAAAGCCAAAAAATATGCCACTGACTGGTTCAAGTAAGGCAAGTACTCCGGCCTTTTGAGCTTTTATGCGAACAATTCCGCTCAGGTAAAAGAGAGCTCCTATGGCTGTTGTCAGAACTCCAAATGAAATCAGCATTGTGATATTATCTGATAATGACTGGCTGCATGTATTGACTGCAAATGGCGATAGTATGACTATGCTTATACCTGTAGACCAGAATAACTGGGACAATCCTGTATATGAGTCCTTAAGGTAATTTACTGTAATTATTGTGGTTCCAAAGGATAGTCCTGCAAGAAGGCCGAATAGGATCCCAAGTGTATAGTTTAGATACTCTCCTCCAAGTGCACCATTGCTTGGGTCTACTATCATAACGATCCCTCCAATTGAAAGTAATAATCCCAGCATTCCCTGCATTGAGATCCCTTCTTTCAGGAATATTGGAGAAAGGAGAGTAACATAAATCGGTGCAGTATACAGTAGAAGGACTCCTATAGATATATTGGT
>SKZM01000081.1 GCA_007127385.1 Methanosalsum sp. | reverse complement strand
GCATCTTTCAGGGTTGTTGAAGATGCCGGTGTAGTGGATCCGCCATTGAGCTATTTGCTCATAACTCCGAACATATATTTTTTAGTGTTCATTGTAACTCTGACATTTCTGATCATATCCAAAAAGATGGAGATCATGGGATGGGTCAGAGACTACAGGACCCCACTTGTTCTGGCAGGATCTGTATGGTTTATACTTAACATATCCACCCTGTTCTTTGTTGCAATGGTATCAGTACCTGTAGCACCTTTATTTGTTATTATTTCTGCAACCGCGATTTCCTATGCAATATACTGGATATCTTGCAAAAGCGGATCTGCGATGTTTTGTTCCGGGATAAATATTGCATTAATGTGGTCCCACCTGCTTGATGCAAGCTCCACGTACCTAGGTGTTGATTTTTTTGGATACCAGGAAAAGCATGTTGTACCTGCATACCTTATTGAGATCACAAACACTGCTCTTGTGATGTACCCTCTGAAAATATTTACAATAATATTGATTATATATGTCCTTGACACATATATATCTGAAAAGGAAGAGGTTGAGCTAAAGAACATCGTTAAAATGGTGATCATTATACTTGGTCTTTCGCCAGCTATTAGAAATACTCTTAGAATAACATTTGGTATATGAATATGGTATATGAAAAATATCTTCAGGAAAAGGGATATCTGAAATCCTTTCGCATACAATTGATACTGATAACAGCTGTTTTTATAGTTTCGGCCATTGCTGGATATATTTATGCGTCTTTTAGCCCGGAATTTGCATCAGCAGCAATGGGTGAACTTGATCAGCTGGTTGAAATGATAGAGGATCTTCCACTGCTGGGGATAATGCTCTTTATATTTTTCAATAATGCGATCAAAAGTCTGTTTGCTCTTGTAATGGGTGTTGCTTTTGGTATCATTCCGCTGTTGTTTATTGCATATAATGGTGTGATACTTGGTGTTGTTGTTCAGATGGTAGCTGCGGAAAGGGGTTTCATGTTTGTAGCTGCAGGTATTTTGCCACATGGGATAATAGAGCTGCCTGTTGTTCTTATTTCATCTGCTATAGGTATGAAAGCAGGGTATGAAACACTCAAAGCCGTGTCCGGTAAGGATGCAAATATTAAGGAAGAACTGGTCAAAGGGATAAGATTTTATATAAAGTGGATAGTCCCACTTCTGTTTGTTGCTGCAGTTATTGAGACATTCATAACTCCTTTGTTTATGATCATGACCGGGATTTGAAATAATCATGCGTATAAACTTTTCCTGCAGATTTTATTCCTAAATATATCAATTCAATTTAACCCGATACTAATAAATCAATGAGGATATGTATATGATCGATAGAAAAGAGATTATTGATATCACAAAAGATTATGATACAGAAAACATAAATATAGGATCTGTTGCATCACATTCTGCTTTAGATATTTTTGATGGTGCTGTTGAAGAAGGTTTCAGGACCCTGGCCATCTGTCAGTATGGACGGGAGAGGACATATTCTCATTATTTCAGGGCACAAAGGGACAGCAATGGGAAATTATGTCGTGGTGTGGTGGATGATTCCATATGTTTTGATCATTTTAGGGAAATAACAGCTTCTCCGAATCAGCAAAATCTCGTTTCAGAAAACACTCTTTTTATCCCTAACCGTTCATTTACCTCTTATTGTGGGATAGAGGATATAGAAAATGATTTCAGAGTTCCGCTGGTAGGCAGCAGGAACATGCTGAGAAGTGAAGAACGGGGTATTGACCGTGACTATTACTGGCTGCTTGAAAAAGCAAACCTTCCATATCCTGAGAGGATCGAGGATCCTGAGGATATCGACACTCTTGTGATGGTCAAACTACCACATGCAGTTAAAAAGCTTGAACGTGGTTTTTTTACTGCCGGTACATACAGGGAGTATGTGGAAAAGGCAGAATCTCTTCTCAAACAGGGTACAATTACCAGAGATGATCTGGATAATGCCCGGATTGAAGAGTATATAATAGGACCTGTTTTTAATTTTGATATGTTCTATTCTCCCATTGAAGAGGATATGAGCAAACTTGAAATACTGGGTGTTGATTGGAGATTTGAGACCAGCCTGGATGGGCATGTACGGCTTCCGGCTCCCCAGCAGATGAACTTATCCGAAAAACAGCTTACCCCTGAGTACACGGTCTGCGGCCACAATACCGCAACACTAAGGGAGTCTCTTCTGGAAGAGGTCTTCAACCTGAGCGAAAAGTACGTAAAGGCTTCACAGAAACATTACAGGCCTGGAATAATAGGGCCATTCTGTCTTCAGACATGTGTTGATAAAGATCTTAATTTTTACATTTATGATGTTGCGCCCCGTGTAGGAGGAGGTACAAATGTGCATATGTCAGTAGGCCATCCATATGGAAACACCTTGTGGAGAAAACCAATGAGCACCGGACGTCGACTTGCATTTGAAATAAGAAGGGCTATTGAAATGGATAGGCTTGATCAGATAATTACCTGATAATCATTGCTTAGTCTGATCACCTGCTTTAATTTTTATTTTTAATATCTCTGTCAATACCTTTTCCTGTCCTGAACTGTATCTGCCGGAGATATCAGATGCAAAGTGCATAAATACATTAATAGTGTAGAGTCCATTCTTCGAAACCACTTATATATTATGAATAACATGATTACACAAACTTTAAAAATAAACACTGGTGTGTTATGATTGCATACTTTGTTTCATATAATTATTTCATTTACCCAACCAGGGAGGGAAACTAAAAATTGAGTCAACCTTGTGTTAATATAGGCATGGTAGGACATGTCGATCATGGAAAAACTACCTTAGTTAAAGCACTGTCCGGTGTATGGACAGATACTCATAGTGAAGAGATGAAGCGTGGCATATCCATCCGCCTTGGTTATGCAGATACAACGTTCAGGAAATGTCCTGAATGTGGGTTACCAGATGGATATACTGTTTCAAATAAGTGCGACAAATGCGGAGCAGAAACCGAAGAGGTAAGGACAGTATCCTTTGTAGATTCTCCAGGCCACGAAACTCTAATGGCCACGATGCTCTCAGGCGCAGCTATCATGGATGGAGCCATACTGGTAATTGCTCCAAACGAGGAATGTCCTCAGCCGCAGACAAAGGAACATCTGATGGCACTTAACATCATAGGCAAAAAAAATGTAGTTATTGTACAGAACAAAATAGATCTTGTTTCAAGGGAGAAACTGATCGAGCACTATAAACAGATAAAGGAATTTGTGAAGGGTACAGTTGCAGAAAATGCACCAATAATCCCTATTTCAGCTCAGCAGAATACAAACATAGATGCATTGATTGCAGCTGTTGAGGATATAATACCAACACCTGTCTATAAAATGGATCGTCCTTCCCAGATGCTAATTGCCAGGTCTTTTGATATAAATAAGCCCGGTACGCCGATTGATCGAATTGCAGGTGGGGTTATTGGAGGAACCCTTACAGAAGGTGTTCTTCATGCTGATGATGAACTGGAGATACGTCCGGGAAGAAAGGTGGAAAGTGAAGGCACAACCAAATGGATCCCAATAACAACTCTGGTCACTGAGATATTTGCAGGCAAGCAAAATGTGGAAGACGCAACACCTGGTGGGCTGCTGGCAGTTGGTACTAAACTTGATCCTACACTTACAAAGAGTGATACTTTAACCGGACAGGTGGCAGGTAAGCCCGGAACTCTTCCTCCAACCCATCATCAATTTACCCTTGAACTGCATCTGCTTGAGAGGGTTGTTGGAGTAATTGATGAGGAAGATATTGGAGTTATAAAAACATCTGAACCACTTATGCTGAATGTCGGAACTGCTACTACTGTAGGTGTTGTGAGCAGTGCCAGGGGTGATGTAGCAGAGGTCAAGCTCAAGAGACCGGTCTGCGCCAGAATCGGATCCACTGTTGCCATCAGCAGGCGTATTGGAGCAAGATGGCGACTTATAGGAATGGGAGTAATCACAGATTGAAAGTAATTATTGATACAAATGGCCTGATGATCCCTGCTCAGTTCAATGTGGATATTTTTGATGAACTTATCCGAATTGGTTATGATGACTTTATTGTCCCAAAGGCAGTAATTGAAGAACTCGAAACCTTAAATAAAAAAGCAAAAGGCACAGATCGGACTGCTGCAAAGATTGCAAAATCACTATCCGAAAGATGCAGGTTAGTAGATGTTACCGGCAATGCAGATGAAGTGATAGAAGAACTTGCACTTGAGATGGATGCTGATGTACTGACCAATGACATCGAACTGAAGAAAAAACTTATCAGCAGGGGAATACGGGTCGTTTACCTGCGTCAGAAAAACTGCCTTGCTACAACTTGATATATATAAGCCAACCTCAAAATTGAAATATCAATACAGAATTAACTCAGAAATATTAAACTTGCTGGAGAAGAACCGATGTATAAGAGGATGAAACTTATCGATACTGTTCGCATCGCACCGGACCTACTGGGTGAAGATGTCAAAAAATGTGTAAAAAACGAACTAAAGAAGAACCTGGAAGGCAGAGTCGATAAAAAAATCGGTGCCATAGTAGCTGTTACAGATGTGGAAATGATTGGTGAAGGCCATATCCTGGTAGGTGATGGGGCAATATACTATGATGTCACCTTTGAAGCCATTACATTTTTACCACAGATACAGGAGGTCATTCAAGGACAGGTCGTTGAGATCGTTGAATTTGGAGCTTTTGTGAGTATTGGGCCAATGGATGGATTGCTGCATGTCAGTCAGATTACTGATGAGTTTATGTCATATGACGGAAAGAATGGCAGGCTGATCAGCAAAAACAGTGGTAAGGTCCTTTCAGAAGGGGACAGCATACGTGGTCGTATTGTGGCTGTAAGTATCAATGAAAGGGAGCCAAGAGATAGCAAAATCGGTCTTACTATGCGTCAACATTCTCTGGGTAAGTATGAATGGCTTGAGGATGAGAGAAATAAGAATTTGAATAAGAAAGAGTGAACCTAACATAACTGGAGAAATAATATGGCCGAAATGGTATGCAGAGAGTGTCACAGAATACTGAAGGGACAAACCTGTCCGGTATGTGGTTCCGGTAATCTCAGTTCAGACTGGAGTGGCAT
>SKZM01000052.1 GCA_007127385.1 Methanosalsum sp. | reverse complement strand
ACATCCATTTCTTCGGAATCAAGAAATGCAACTGTGGATCTGCCGGTAAGCACACCTGCAGCTTCGCCGGGATTAATCACCAGAGTTCCATTCAGATTTTCTATAGATGACCTGTGAGTATGTCCCCGTACAATGACATCAAAGTTTCCTGAAACTGCAAGAGACTGTACCATAGTCTCATCGATCCCATGCAGAAGTCCAATTTTTATGTCATCTATTTCCAGAGAACCAAAATCTCCGCATAAATGGGCCCCAAAATTCTCAAACCATGATTTCAGAGTTAGTTTGTCCCCGTCGTTGTTACCAAAAACAAAATACAATTTTGCATCGAGTTCCTGAAAGGCCTTTGCTGTAAATGGGGAGACAATATCACCTGCATGAAGTACAGCAGTTACCTTTTCTTCATTAAAGATTTTCACAGCCCTCTTTATTGAATCTAAAGAATCATGTGAATCAGACATTATTCCGATCATATTATTCAATTCCGTTATTTTAGTTGACAATTATATTGAATTGAATGCCTTTTTATTTAAAGTTCCTATTAAAAGTACGATAAAGCACGGCAATCAGACAAGTGTGAGTATTTTTAACAGATTTGTCCCGCCCGGTCTGCCAGGTGATTGTCCCTGGGTAAGGACTACAATATCTCCTGACTGATATATTCCCCACTCTTTCATTTTACTAAGAACTGTATTTTCCCAGTCTGTTTCTAATTTTTTTATATATACCGGAAACACACCATAAGAAAAAGTGAGACTCTGGGCAGTTAGTGGATAGCGGCTAAAGGCCAGGATCCATGTAGATGGCCTGAACCTGGAGATTCTTCTTGCGGTTTGCCCTGACATTGTGGGAGTTACAACATAATCGACCGATAATCTCTGTACCGCTTCATTGACATGATGGGAAATAACATCATCAATGTTCATTTCAACACCGCATATCCGGGTCTCTATTCTTTCAATCCCCCATCTGGTCCTGTTCCTCCACTCTTCGGAGGCCTTTGCGATCGAAGACATCATTCCTACACTTTCTACAGGATATTTTCCTACTGCAGTTTCACCAGAAAGCATCACAGCATCAGTTCCGTCAAGTATTGCATTTGCAACATCGGTTACCTCTGCCCGGGTAGGCCTGATGTTCTCAGTCATTGATTCAAGCATATGTGTTGCTGTTATTACAGGTATGCCTTTCATTGTAGCTTTAGCGATAAGTTCCTTTTGGACCTGGGGCACATTCTGGATTGGCAATTCTACTCCCATATCACCCCTTGCAATCATAAGTCCATCAGAAACCTCTATAATCCGGTCAATATCCCGGACTGCTTTCTCACGTTCGATCTTTGCAATAAGAAAAACCGACTTACCTCTCTTCAGAGCAAAGTTCCGGACCTTTTCAATATCTTCTGCCTTTTCTACAAATGAAATGCTGAATATATCCACTCCTGCATCAAGTGCAAAATCAATTACCTTAAGATCGTTTTCAGTTACCGGCTCAAGATCGATATCAATTCCCGGAAGATTGACACCTTTATTTGATGAAAGTGGGCCTTCAGTGATGACCCTGCAATATACGTTATTTTTAAAAATTTTCAGGCATTCAAGCTGGATAAATCCGTCATTGAGATAAATGAAGTTTCCGGGGGACACAACTAATGGAAGATTTCCATAATTGACAGGAATTATCTGACCATCACCCCGAACATTTTCTGTGGTCAATATTACTTCATCACCCTTTGACAGGTGTATAGGCTCATTTTCCAGTTGCCCTATTCGGATCTTTGGACCCGGAAGATCTGCCATAATAGCAATTTCTGTGCATAGATCTCTGGAAATATTCCTTATCCTCTGAATTACATCTTTATGATCTTGAAAATTACCATGGGAAAAATTAAGCCTTGAAATATTCATTCCATTCATTATGAGTTTCCGGATTATATTTTCTGATGAAGAAGCCGGTCCCAGGGTACAGACGATTTTGGTCTTATGATCAGGAAGCTTAAAACATGAAACTTCTTCCCGCACATTTTTAGGTTCATTCTCTTGCAACAATCCCACACCTCTATTTTTTAAATGATCTATTTTTTAACCGGGAATAATTAAATTTACCCCTTAAACTTAATTCAAATATTTCATATCAATATCATGACCAATAAACTATAAACTCTAATCACTATTATAGTAATATGGCCAATACGATGACCAGTGAAGAGATAATCATTGAAATCAAAGATCTGAGTAAGATCTATTCAGACGGTGTGGATGTTTATGCACTGGATTCTATAAACCTGACAATCCATAAAGGCGAGTTTCTGGCAATAGTAGGCCCTTCCGGTTCAGGTAAAAGTACACTCCTTCATATCATAGGTATACTGGATACACCTACCAACGGTTCCATTTTCATCGATGGGAATGATGTGAGTAAAATGTCAGATAAAGATCGTTCCAGGATTCGTAATCAAATACTGGGATTTGTGTTTCAGTATCACCACTTAATGCCTGATTTTACAGCTCTTGAAAACGTGATGATGCCTTTGTTAATTGCAGGCAGGACCAGAGAAGAAGCAACCAGAATAGCAAATGAACTTTTAGCTGAAGTAGGTCTTGAAGATCGTATCAATCACAGGCCAACACAGCTCTCTGGGGGCCAGAATCAGAGGGTTGCAGTTGCAAGAGCTCTAGCCAACAGTCCTGCCATCGTAATAGGTGATGAACCTACAGGTAACCTGGATACAAAATCAAGTGAGAAGATCTATGAACTTATAAGAAGGCTCAATCGGGAACATGGACAAACATTTATATTGGTCAGTCATGACGAAACACTTGCCCGGAAAGCGGATAGGGTAATCCATATAGTTGACGGCAAGATCGCAGAGTGAACTACCCCGAAGCTAAAGACATAGGGTTTTACGCTCCACTTATAAATGATTACAAATTTATCCATATCTGAATTGTACAAAATGTGATGTTACATACTTTTATATTAATTGCAGTATAACTTCTAATGCGGATAAATTTGGGGAGATTGTACAAATGGAAAAAGCTACGTTTGCTGCAGGTTGTTTCTGGGGAGTCGAAGATTCATTTCGAAAGGTAGAGGGTGTCATTTCCACACGTGCAGGTTATGCCGGGGGACATACAGAAAACCCCACGTACAAAGAGGTTTCCACTGGTAAGACCGGCCACGCGGAAAGTGTTGAGATCGTTTTTGATCCATCACTTGTCAGTTATAATGAGTTACTGAATATATTCTGGAATATTCATGATCCAACACAGATTAACCGCCAGGGACCGGATATTGGCAGCCAGTACCGTTCAATCATTTTTTATCACAATGAAGAACAAAGGTTGGATGCAATTGAATCTAAAAGGAAACTGGAAAGTTCCGGTAAATACAGCAAAGAGATTGTTACAGAGATTCTATCTGCCAGAAAATTCTATCCCGCAGAAGACTATCACCAGCAATACTTTGAAAAAAGAAGATTATAAGCGCAATGACACAAGTATTGGATGAAACTGGCTTATGCGATAAAAACTCACATTCTCTGTGATCCATCTTTATCGATAAGCCTTGCGTTTTTGATAAGTATTCGGGCAGTATTCTCGTCCAGTTCATCAACATCATAATCAAGTATTTCAATCTTTTTCTGATATATTGGACCGTCAGTGACAAAACTTTCAAATTCGCCACCTTCGCCTGCAATATTAACCCCGATCCGTTCATTGAGATCTACAAGGTTATCTATATCCTTTTCTTCAATTATGCGGCCAAGCCAGGAGCTATCAAGACCATATGCTGCGATGCTGCTGAAAATGAATTCAAAGCCTTCATTTAATATATCTCTCATTTCCTGTTCCTGATCAGTATGCCAGAGGGGTGAAAAGACTTTCAGTCCAAGTTCAGAACATACTTTTTCAATTCTATCTTTTTGATAGGTGGAATAGAGAGCACCGGTAACTACTCCATTTATCCCATATTGCCTGATAGCAGCTTTAAGTGCTTCTTTAAGGTCTTCAAGTTCAATTTCCTTTTCTCCTTCAGTGACCTTCTCAATCAGTGGAATGCCAATAGCCTGTGATTGCAGATGCACCATATCAATATTTGGAGTATGGAACATATAAGAATGAGGATTCTTGCTCCTGATAGTTATCAGGCATTCAATGGGGTATTTTTGCTTTTGCATCAGGTACAGAGAATAATTACTGTCTTTTCCAGAACTGAACAGGACTCCCAGTCTGTAATTTTGATCCTCCTGAATATTCTTCAGGTAGTCAGTCTTTGTCTTAAATCCGTTTGATTTTGATAATTTATTGATAGCCCTGTCAAACTCACTTCCATACTGGGCAGCTTTTTTACGTTTCATAGCAATATCTTCAGGAATACCGATTTGTTTACCAATATCTCTTAATATCATCTTATTTGTTTCGTTCTGTATTTTATATTTTGCAGGTACTTTGAGACAGAAATCGACAACTTCCAGGGCAAGATAGGGAAAGCGCATTTCTATCCCGTTGTGCATGGAAACAACATCATCCCTGTAGGTATTTCTCTCATAAATATCCATTATATCCATGTAACACTGTTCATTAACATTATCTGATGATTTATGTCTGTTATAGCCTGCAAGTAATTCATCTGCACCAGAGCCGGATAACATTATCCTGACACCATCCTCTCGAGCAGCAAGGCAGGCTGCAAACATTGTTAAACCTACCCCGGCCTTTGGGACCTCTGTGTCCTCAACAAGCCTGATAACAGTCTTCAACATGCTCTCCGTTTCCTCAAGGGGAACTTCATTTATTCTGAGTTCAAGATCCAGTTTTTTTGCCACAATCTTTGAATATCTCACATCATGAGCTGGCTTTTTGTCCAGAAGCCCGGCTGAGTAGCAGAAGAAATCACGTCCCGGTACTTTTCCAATCCGGACACACATATAGGCCAGTATTGTAGAATCCACACCTCCTGAAAATAATATGCCAAAGGGAGTTTCTGGAAGCCGCTCTTTAATAGATTTTTCAAGCAGGTTTTCGAGTTTAGACCTCATCTCCTCATACCGGTTACTGTGCGGGGGATATATGGACAGGGATTTACGTTTATAGTGATGGATTTTGTTCTGTGTT
>SKZM01000230.1 GCA_007127385.1 Methanosalsum sp. | reverse complement strand
TTGATGTATTTTTTTTATGTACTTGAAGGCACTGCGACAGTAGAGATCGGTGATGAAATCCAGGAGGTGGAACCGGACCATCTTGTTGAAAGTCCTGCAAAGATTCCCCACAGAGCAATGAATAACAGTGATAGTAAGGTGAGGTTTCTTGTTGTCAAGATGCCCAGACCAGCAGAACCCACTAAAATCCTGTAATAATTCAAAGCAATAGACAATAAGTATTCAGAACCAAAGTGCATCTTTTGGACAGCTGACAATACATCTCTCAAATTTGATGCAGTCAGGCTTTTGTTCCAGTGAACTCACTTCCAGCTGCATTGGATATACCTGGTCACATTTTTTGCTTACCTAGAAATCTACAAAACTTCCTCTGGGACAGAGATTTCCACAGAACCAGCGCCCTCTCAAAGGTGCCATCAGGAACATAGCAGCTATTGTGAGTGGAATAAGGTATCCAAGTAATGGATACATAAACCCAAATACCGAAACAAAAATGACCAGTATTCCAAGATAGGGTGTGATTTTTAACATATTTCACTGGAATTTTACTGTATTTCAAAGGTATCAATCAGAAGTTTCTGATTTGATTTCTGATCTATACTTGAAATCCATTTCATTCTTCAAAACATCCTTGAATATCACTCGCAGATCCCACAGTAGTTTCTTGTTGGCCTTAAACAGGGCAAACAGCAGATCCATAAGGCTCATGCTGGTAAAATTCACATCCTTTAATGAATAGGCCAGTGAGTTTAGCTGCTTGTCAGTAAAATTGATGAAATTGTTCTTCACAATGAGGCTGCAGTCAATTTCCTTTCCTATTGTGGACTTCCAGCGTTTCTCGTAGTGCTGCAACATTTTTTCTGATACATCCCCGGCTTCAATAGCTTCAGCTGCAACCTCTGCTGCGATTTTTCCTGCATCCATTGCATTGATTATCCCGCCACCTGTGATGGGATCTGACTGTCTTGCAGCATCACCCACGAGCATAAGCCCGTTTGCAATGGTCTTCTTAATGGAGCCGCAAACAGGAACTCCGCCGACAACCATTTCTATTATTTTACCTTCAGGCATGTTCTTTTCCACAAAACGGTTGAGATAGTCAATGGCCCTCTGCTGATCACCGGATTCACTACCAAGTATTCCTATTCCCACGTTGGCCATATTCTCTCCTTTGGGAAATATCCATATGTAGCCGGATGGTGCAACTTCATTGCCCAGATAGAAATGGCAGTAACCCAGGTCAATGTCGGCTCCTGTGATCAGGTACTGGGCACAAGTTTCGATGTCCTTCAGTTTCAGGGTGGTATTGATCCCGGCCCATCGTGCGACCTTTGATTCCACGCCGTCAGCTGCGATAACTATCTTTGCCCGGACTGTATGCTCCTTTCCAAGCTGCATCAGGTGAACTCCCCGGACAAAACCATCTTCCATTATAAGCCCTGTTGCTCTGGTCTTTACCTGCACCTCTGCACCGGCGGCAGCAGCTTCAAAGGCAAGCGCCCTGTCAAACACCTTGCGCTCAAGGACATAACCGACTTCTCCACCTGCGATCTCTTCAGCCATCTCGATTGTTGTTCCGTCTGGAGAGTAAATGCGTGATCCTTTCACATCTGCACATATCCATTTGGGATCAGGTTCTATATGCTGCCTCAGATTGAATTTACCCACACCTTCTGCACATCTGACAGGATCTCCTATCTCCTGCCTCTTTTCAATAAGTAATACATCAAGACCTTTCAGGGCAGCATTCTTGGCAGCAATCGAACCGGCAGGCCCTGCTCCCACAACAACCACATCATATTCATCTTTCATTTATCCACCTCAAGCGCTCCGACAGGGCATACCCTCTCACATATCCCGCATGAAATGCAGCTGTTATCAACTTCAATCCATGTTTCTATAAGTTCCAGTGAGCTTTCAGGGCATACCGCCACACATGCACCACAATATCCGCATTTGTATCTATTAACGTTAACAGTCACCGACAATCACCTGTAATGTACGTGGCACTTATATAGAGTCTGTTCAGATATAATTTTTGTTAATTATATCCATTTATCTTGTGACTGCTCCCACGACTAAAGTGCGTGGGCTTTCTCTACCCCTACACCCCGTTAATCGTAAAAGGTATTTGAATCATCCTCTACAGCCAGTACCTGATCTCAATCAGATGCGATCCTGCATGCATCAGGCAGGATAGCTACCCTTCCCTTTCCGGAACGCATACCAAACCTTTCTTTTATATATTCCTTTGCAAGTCCCCTCCCATGTACAAGTAATTCAACAAGGTCCTGGGGCTCGTCAATATCAGTGCTGGCCCTGAATGAATCATATACATGGACCGACATTCCACACTCCTCAGCTATTGCACAGTGGTTTAGAAAGCTTGAACCATAATATTTCACATTGAACCCCGATGGCTGCATGATTCGGATAATATTCGTACCTCCGCCTTTCCCGGGTACAATTACCACATCAGTCTGCTTTTCTGTGATATCTATCAACTGGCAGGGAGTAAGAAGCGGCAGGTCTGCCATTGCAATCAATACCGGCTCATCAATGGATGCCAGGTACTGGTTAATTGCTTCGTTGAGTCCTTTTTTATCCTCTATAATGCCCACATCCAGATCAGGTGCGATACTGGTACGTCTGGTTGTAAGAACATCTATGTTATCAATACCTGCTGATCTGAGTGTATTGAACACGTCCTTTAGCATAAGTTCCACAAATTCTTCACGTTCATGAAGATCCAGGACCGAAGACAATCTTGATTTTGCATTTTCTTTCTTGTAAGGTATTACAGCTCTCATGTGTTATATCCTCTCATACAGCGTATTGCGCCTTACAGGGGTTCTGCCAGCAGATCTGATCATCCATTCAAACTCTTCAGCTGACATATACTCCCCACTTTCCGCACCTGCAGATTTTGAGATCCTCTCTTCCATCAGTGTGCCTCCCAGGTCATTTGCTCCACAGTGCAGGGCAAACTGTGCTGCCTTCTTTCCAAGCTTGACCCAGCTTGCCTGTATATTGTTCAGATGGCCATGCAGGATGATACGGGCAAGTGCATGTATCATCAGGTCCTCTGTTCCCGTAACCATGTATCTGCCAGAGCGCATCATCTCCTCCCCAAGGGAATTGTTGTAGGGCATGAAGGGAAGAGGTACGAATTCAGTAAATCCGCCTGTCCTATCCTGGATATCCCTGATGGTCATTATATGATCAATGCGTTCCTCAATGGTTTCCACATGCCCGTACATCATTGTGGAAGTTGTGCGAATACCTGTGTTATGAGCAGTTGTTATGATATCTATCCACTCCCTGGTGGTGATCTTTTCAGGACATACTGTTTCCCGGACCCTGTCCGAGAGTATTTCAGCAGCAGTACCCGGCATAGTGTCAAGTCCGCTTTTCTTTAGAGCCAGCAGGGTCTGTTTGACACTCATTCCACCAACACTGGCTGCGTGGTACACTTCCATAGGGGAAAAGGCATGTATATGTATTGAAGGAAACCGAGATCTGATAGCTTCAAGCATTTCTGTATAGAATCCAGGGTCAATGTTTTCCATAAGTCCGCCCTGGATACAGACCTCAGATGATCCTGACTGTACTGCCCTTTCAACTTTTTCCAGTATCTGATCCAGGCTCATAATGTATCCTGTGCTGTCCTTGAATGCACAGAACCTGCATGACCCTGAGCAATGGTCTGTAAAGTTTATATTGCGGTTGATTATGTAGCTGACCTCATTTCCGGATGATGTACTTCTGAGCCTGTCTGCCAGTCCTAACACCTCCAGAGGAATGGAACCTGTAAGCAGGAGCGCATCATCCCGGCTGATCCTGCCGGCAATTGAGCGTTCAATAATTTCTTCGGGAATTGTGGATGTTTCAGATTTCATCTTTTACCCTTTATGGTTTGATTGTCTATTTTATGGATTGATCTTTCCGGTATCCATTGCAGCTTAGAAATCCGATCAGTTCTGCTATTGTGTCACTGTACCACCCTTTTTCAATATACTGAGGATATATGGGCAGTCTTTCGCGAAGAGGTATGCTTCCAACCATCTGTTGCAGTTTATCCACTGACGGCCAGCTGGATTCCGGATTTATCCAGTCGATTGTTGCAGGTGAGATTCCTCCCAGATCAGATGCTCCAGCTCTTATGAGAAGGCGTGGATCAGTCAGGTTTGGAGGTACCTGGACTGCAACATCATCCTGTAATATACTTCTTGCCATGGATACTGTATCTATCATGGTCTCAATATCTGGAGCACTGAGGTTTTCCATTTCAGTTCCGGGCTTCGGGGTGAAGTTCTGGATGATTACCTCCTGTATATGTCCGTATTTCTCATGGAGTTTAGATATGGTTTCAAGGGAGTGAATGCGATCCTCCCGGCTTTCTCCAATCCCTACAAGAATTCCTGTGGTAAATGGCACTTTAAGCTCGCCTGCGTTCTTTATAAACTCAAATCTTTTCTCAGGTAGCTTACCGGGAGAACTGCTGTGGGCCTTTACTGTGGCTGTGGTCTCCAGCATCAGTCCCATACTTGCATTAAACTCTGCAAGCTGCTTCATACCGGAGTGAGTAACAATTCCGGCATTGGTATGGGGCAGAAGTCCGGTTTCTATTGCGATCCTGCAAAGATCTGCTATATAGTCTATATTGCTGGAATATCCCAGTTCCTGCAGAAGCTCTGAATAACCCTCCACCTCTTCAGGCTGTTCCCCAAAAGTAAACAGTGCCTCACTGCATCCCAGCTCTTTGCCCTTTTCAAGTATGGGTATTATCTCCTCAGGGCTCATGAGATGTGATTGTGGATCATCCGGTTCCTTTCTGAAACCACAGTATCCGCATCTGTTCCTGCACACATTTGTAACCGGTATGAATACATTGCGTGCAAATGTAACAAAATCAGCCATGATATCAATCCAATGTCCAAGCAATTACATAAATTTAACCTGATGACTATAATTTAACCGTTCCAGCAACAAAAGGTTATAATTTTTCAGTGGATGATCTTTTTAATTGTACCGGATACTCCAAGGGCTATACCCTCAACCTCAATACCACCATGACCTTTTGCCCCGTCACCTACAACAAACAGGTTCTCAATTGGTGTTGTATTCCCGATATCCTGCCCTGAACC
>SKZM01000203.1 GCA_007127385.1 Methanosalsum sp. | reverse complement strand
TTTATAAGGTAGGGATCTGGCACCTGGAATATGTCCTCCCCTATATTCTCCATTTTCCTTCCACCCATTATAGGCATCTATTGACCTAATATCAATGATTGTATATTTGGCTAAATCCTTTAGCAGTTCTTGAGTTGTAACTTCAATCATGCACTCTAATTTGCGATTCATAGTTTATTCTGTTTTTGGTTATTTCCCAACTTACATATTCATTTTCTTTGATGAGAATATCTCCTGTTAGAATTTAAGATTATGTCGATATTAGGCTTTTTCAAGAATGACTGTCAGTATTTCCAATGTAGCGGATAGTTTCAAATCTTAATGCTAGCAACAAATGGAAAGATATTGGGTTTCCAAAAGGTACTTTGTATTACATGAAACAGAATGCCAAGCCCATTGTTCCTTTTGTGCTTTTGGAACTCAACCATGTGTTACCGGCTAAGAAGATAATTATACCCATTATCTTAATGTATATAAGCGTTCGAAAGAATGTGAACCTAGCATATGCAGGAAATGGTATTGGTTTCATGAAAAATTGACCAAAATTTACGGCAGATATTTAGTACAGAATCAATAGCTATCAGGTGAAAAAGCCTTCTTAACCGATGACCAATAAACAACATCTCCTTCATAGTATAGGGTGTATACAGGAATTATAGTCAGTCCTTTTTGATAAATTCACATATTAGCTGCTCATATTTGCTGCTATCCGGGCCTGACAGGTATTCATCATTTACCATTAAAGCTATAAGCAGGACATATGAGATCAGTAAAGGTCCCAAGATTATCCCCAGTAAGCCAAAAAGTTTCAAGCCTGTTAAAACACCTACAATGGTAACAAGAGGATGTATCTGTCCTACCCTTTTTTGAACAAGTGGTCGAAGAACCTCATCTACCAGTGTGTGTATAATTCCACCTATGAGCACCCCGACTGCAATGAAATAATCACCCTGTATCAACTGTAATGCAAGAGTCGGCACCCATATAACAGGTGGACCAACCATCGGGAGGAAGGAAAGGATAAGGGTTACAAAACCCCAGAAGAAAGCACCTTCAATACCAAGAAGAAGGAATGTTATAGTCAATATGGCCCCCTGTATAAATGCAATTATACCTGAGCTAAAAAGAATTGTCTTTACAAGGGAACTGAACTTGTCAAGTAATTTTTTTGTATTATCCTCGTTAAAAGGAATAGCGCCTCTAAAACCCTGCGCAAATTTCGACTTATCTCCAATCAGGAGATAAAAAAACAAAAAGTACATTATGACAATCTCTATCAGTATCTGGCTTATTGCAGACAATGCGTCTACAGCTGCACGACTTATATGATTAGCAAGAGTGGAAAAGAACTCCATAAACCGGTTTTCAAGTTCCAGATCAATCTCAAATGGAAGTACGATGCTTTCAATTATATGGATATAACGGGTAGCCATCTCAATATACGAAAACACCCAGGTAGGATCTGAGAACAAAGACTGTATTTGCAAATAGACCAGAGCCATCAAGATGTGTACAGGGACCAGGATGATAAGAGCAGATACAATTAAAACAATGATTGCAGAAATATCTGATCTAATCCTGTGATCTATTGTCAAAAACCTATGGAGCGGTTTGAATATTACATAAAGTATGAATGCGGTTAAGAAGGCATTTATATATGGGTACAATGCATAAGCAAGTACGCTTGTCAAGATAACAAGAAGAATTATCGCCTGCCACATTCTACTGGAACGTTCCATTGTACCCACTGTATCTCCCCTTATACATATAGCACAAATAATGAATTATTGATTTCATATCTTTTATGATAATTATAACAGATATAGCTTTTCTTTGGAGGTTGATATAATGTCCATTTTGATAACATACTTTATACAACAAAAATTAACTATTTTCAGAAAAAAGTAAATTTATAAATTAGTTTCTTTTTCGTGTCACTTATATCTCAAAAAACAAGTGCGAGGGGTGAGATTCGAACTCACGAACTTCTACAAGACTAGGCCCTCAACCTAGCGCCTTTGACCTGGCTGGGCAACCCTCGCATAATGAATGATGGTACAATCTTGCTTTTTAGTTATAAAGTTTACGAAAGTGTTACAGAGCAGTTTTTCAAAAATAGATGATTCCACGTTAGGTGGAATCTATCCTATTACATAGACTCTAATATGCCCTGCATTTCTGATGCTTTCTTTCTGATAGCTTTTCCTGCATTTATAATTAACTCTTCAGAGGTATATGATCCATCAGATTCCATATTGAAGATGAAAGAACTTTCACTCTGACTGACTGAAACTGCATTTATCCCACATACTTCAGCACAGGTCTTGCACAAAGTGCACCTTAAAATATCCTCGGAAGATATCTCCGCACCTGCATGACCCATCTTGATGATCTCTTTTGGACATTCTTCAATGCAGGTTCCGCACTGATCACAGTTTGTAAAGGATACCACCGGATAGTTCTTGTATCCACATCCAACACCAGCCTGCCACTTTGCATGATCTTTACCATATCCTGCATGGGCCAGTGCTTCAATGAACAGCTTCTGTCCTTCTTTTAGATCTATTATGGGTATATTGCTCTCCGCAGGACGTACCTCCGGATCAGCAGATACAAAGTCACCAGAATAAACCATCTTCGGACCTTCAACACTTAATGTAAGGGATAGCTCACACGCAGGACATACATCTTCACAGTTGCATTCATTCATTGGAATATAATCATCCATGTTTGCAGTTAAAGGAATCAAGGCAAGCCTTAAGGCCAGCTGTTCATCATAGAGCACAGAAGTGTTGTTGTAAATGTTCACCTCATCTATTGCCAATGTGGGAACATCTGCAAGCATGGCTCTTCGGATCCCGTTTGCAAAAGCTACTGATGCATCTGACAGTACAAACGATGCAGTTCTCTCAGATAGTTCCAAAATATCAATTTTCATAGTCATAGACCCAGGCTTTGTTCTAAACTATAAATTTATACACGTCTTCCGCCTTTTGGACGAGTACCGTCATGAGGTACTGGAGTTACATCCTCGATCCTGCCAATCCTTATACCGGCCCTTGCAAATGACCTGATAGCAGCCTGTGCACCGGGACCTGGACTTCTTTGTTTGTTCCCACCGGGTGCTCTGACCTTAATATGTACTCCTTCAATGCCTTTATCTTTGAGAATATCTGCTATCTGGCTTGCCATCTGCATTGCAGTATATGGTGAACTTTCATCTCTTGCAGCTTTTACAAGCATACCACCGGAGGCTTTTGCGATTGTTTCTGCACCGGTGAGATCAGTTACTGTTATGATAGTATTGTTAAAAGAACTGTTAATGTGGGCTACTCCCCATGTTCCATTTGTCATTGATATATCCTCCTTATTCATTCACAATGGATGATGCGATCTGTCCGGGCCTTTCTGGATGGGATTCATTGTTCAACGGAGAAGTACCATAGTATCCGATTCTCATCTCTTCATCTTTGGATACGAATTTTCCAGGAATGGTCATTCTGTTTCCATCTATAGCAATGTGTCCGTGAGTGATGAATTGTCTCGCCTGCTTCATAGTCAGTGCAAGTCCCAGTCTGTGAACCTGTGTCTGCAACCTTCGTTCCAGGATAACATCAGTATCCAGAGCAAGAATATCATCAATCTTTGAATCGGGTTTGAGGATGGAGTATCTGATCAGCCTATTAAGAATTTGATCTGCTTCAGTTTTTAGATGGCCGGAGAGTTCTGCCTCAGCAGATTCTGCCAGGAGTTTTCGAGCATCTGCCCTGTACCGCCTCAGAATACTTTGAGCCTTCCACAGTTCTTTTCTGTTACGCAGTCCGTACCTTGTGATTAACTCAACTTCAGTGGCCATTCTGGCGGCCTGCCATGGGTGTTTCGGAGTATCAAAACTTTTTCTCTTTTTACCAGGGTATACCATGTCAAATCACCTTCATTTCTTTTTGCTTACGCCAACTGTAGTGCTACCCCTTCCAGTAGACTTCGTTCTCTGTCCCCTGACCTTAAGACCTCTCTCATGGCGTATTCCACGGTAGGCCCTTACTTTCTTGAGGGTATTGATATCTTCACGTACCGTTAATATGATATCCTGGCCCAGAAGGTGTTTATCATCACCTGTAACAGGATCTTTCTGACGATTCAGCATCCATGAGGGCATGTTCTGTTCAAAATCATTGATGATTTTGTTGAGTTTTTGCACATCTTCATCAGATAAATATCCTATCATAACTGTAGGATCCACACCTGCACATTCGGTCAGAATCCTTGCAGTACGCCTTCCTATTCCACGAATACCTGTAAGTGCATACTGCACAGGCTGACCACCCTGCAGGTCAGTATTCATGATACGAACTAAATGTCTCATTTCTTCATTTGCCATTTAATTTTCCTCCTTAAGGATGTAATCACACATCCCGTAGCCCTGAAATCCACATGATTCCAGCACAGCCAATAAAGGCTCTGAGATTACAAATGTATCTTCCAATATAATGTTACATAAATATATTCATTATACCAGAAACTAATCCAGATATTTTATTGAACGTAATAGCTTCGCTGTATATAATATAAGTTATATATAACTTTATTTGTGGAATTTTCATTAACTATAGATGCAAATTAGGTTTAGAACTCATTCAGCAGTATCCTTAGTTTTGTCTGCAGACCGGTTTAAGAATATATTCAGTCATCGACCCAGTCAGACGATACTGTTCAGATATTCCGGGCATCTCCCTTATACCCCCTCCCAGGGATTATCCTGTGAACCTCTTTCTGATACTTTATGTATTCTTCACCAAACTGTGACACCAGCCTTCTTTCCCAGTGCAGGGACCCGATATACAGGTATATGCTCGCAAAAATGTATAGTACAAGCAGATTTACCGTCATGAATGGAGTAAGCCACAATATGACCAGGCCGGAGAGTAAAAAAGGATCTCTTACCCATTTGTATATTCCCCGAATGTTCAGTTCACCTGCATCAGCTGTTCCTGGTACAGCTAGCTGGGAACGTATCCTGAACCTCTGGGGTGCATCCATAAAGGCCCTGGGCGCAATCACCGCAGCAATCACCTGACCTGTAACCATTAACCAGAACCAGGGAGAGGGCACCACATAAAGAACCTGGCCGGGATACCTGTAGAGCAAATAAACAACAGGCAGTATCATCATCAGTGCAATCAGAC
>SKZM01000184.1 GCA_007127385.1 Methanosalsum sp. | reverse complement strand
CAGATCAATGATCAATATCATCTAAACCAGTAAGAAAAATCAGGATTAACCGATAATAATATCGGCATCATTTCAATTTATAACTTTACTTTAGCCCTACTTTTTCTTTAAAGGTATCCATACCAATACTGTCAATGTATTCACCAAGACGCTGTCTTTTTGTATGATCCTTATAGAATGTAATAATGCGATCAACTGCAGCAAGAACCTCATCTTCAGACATATTTTTAGCTACAGTCTCTCCAATTCTTGGCTTTATTCCTGCACTACCACCAAGCATCAGGTTGTAGCCTTTTGGAGTGCCAAGTATCCCGATATCCTTGATAGCAGGTTCAGAGCAGGAATTCATACAACCCGCTACAGCCATCTTCAGCTTACCAGGAAGTTCCATTCCATGATACTTATCATCAAGTTTCAGTCCCAAGCCAACAGCATCCTGTTGTCCCCTTTTACAGAAAGTAGTACCGGGACATATTTTTATGCTCCTGACACAGATACCAATAGCAGCCCCTGGTTTCATTCCAAGATCATTCCATGCATCATCCAGATCCTCTTCTCTGAGACCTACAATAGCCATTCTCTGGGCAGAGGTCAGCTTTATTGCAGCTGCACCGTATTTTTCGGCTACATCTGCTATTTTATGTAATAGTTCAGGATCTGCAATACCACCCGGGATATGAGGTGCAATTGCATATGTTTCCTTATCTCTTTGAAGTATAGCTCCCTTCTCAAGTATATCTTTGCTCATTCGATCACTCCTAATTTACCGGCTTACCTTTATAGAACATATGTTCCACAATATGTGAACAGTTCATATATAGCAGAAGAAATAACGCCTTATTATTAAATAACATTTCTGCTAAGACATCTCTCATTTTCATTAAAAGGTCAGAAGACGCTCACATATTCTTGCTAAATGCAATAGGTTTGGTAGAAAACTATAATTATATCATTAATATGTATAGAACCAGGAATCATGAAAATATATATTGATAAAGACAGATGCACAGGATGTGGTGCATGCAGAAGGGCCTGTCCAAAAGGTCCCAGGATATATTCAATTGAAGAGGTAGAGGGACAAAAAATTGCAGTAGTGAAAGACCCCAGTTACTGTCTTGGGTGCAGAATGTGCACCACAGTATGTAAACCAGATGCCATTACCCTTGAGAATTGACAGCTCTTCTGCCTACTATAGTAAAATATTTAAATAGTTGTTGTGTAAACCTATCGTTTAATATGTCTCTAAATATAAGAGTAGTACTTGTTGAACCTCTTTATGAGGGAAATGTAGGCTCAGTTGCAAGAGCCATGAAAAATTTTGGATTTACAGACCTGGCTATTGTTAATCCCTGCAAGATTGAAGGTAATGCAAGGGCAATGGCTTCCCATGCAAGAGATGTACTTGAAAATGCATCTATATACACATCGCTCAAGGATGCTATTGAGGATGATGTCAACATCGTGATCGGCACAACAGGTATCACAGGCTCTAAATACGATGAACATATCAGACTTCCGGCATTCACACCGCGACAACTGAAAGAAAAAATGAATGGAATAAATACGAAGATAGCGATACTTTTTGGCCGTGAAGATAATGGATTTACCAATGATGAGCTGAAGATGTGTGATATTATACTTAGTATCCCTACATCCAAGGATTATCCTGTAATGAACCTTTCACATGCAGTGGGAGTTGTCCTGTATGAAATGAGCAGCATTGAAGCAGGAGATCATCCGATAGCAGAAAGGTTTGACCAGGAATTGCTGATCGATCATATCCAGAATGTTTTAAATAATATCGATTATCCAGAGCATAAGCTTGACAAAACGCTTCTGATGATCAGACGAATTTGTGGCCGAGCAAAATTAACACCAAGGGAAGTACAAACACTAAGAGGCATACTCAGGACGATCCAGTATAAATTGGGATTGCTCTGAGCTGTAAAAAAATGGATATTAATTGAAGCTATTGAGAACTAAACATTTAATGATAAGCACAAGGATAAAGATCCGTATATAAAAGTGAGTAATTCTATGACAGAAGATAAATGGGTAGAGAAATTAAAAATATTTTTTAGAAGATATTACTGGGATGATATACTACAGCTTGCAAATGAATATCCCGATAGAAGAAGTATAATTATCGATTTTTCGGATCTTGACAATTTTGATCGAAAACTGGGAGAGCAGCTTCTGGAGCAACCTGATGAGATCATTCCAGCTTCAAATAATGCACTTCAGCAGCTTCTGGAATTCCAGATTGAAAAATCATTCAGTGAGCTATATGCTAGATTCATACATGTTCCAAACAAAATACCAAACCGTGAACTAAGAAGCAAGCATCTGTTAAAATTTGTGGCTATAGAGGGAATGATACGCAAAGCCACCGAAGTTCGTCCAAAAATAATAAACTCTGCTTTTTTATGCATGCGCTGTGAACATGTCACAATAGTCCCCCAATCAGGACCAAAATTTACAGAACCGCATGAATGTGAGAATGAATCATGTGGCAAAAGGGGACCTTTCAAAATACTTATCGAAAAGTCTGATTTTGTGGACGCCCAGAAACTCCAGGCCCAGGAATCACCCGAAAACCTTAAAGGTGGAACTCAGCCACAGAGCCTGGATGTGGATGTTGAGGATGATCTTGCAGGAATAGTCAAGCCTGGTGATAGAGTAATCATAAATGGAATCCTGAGATCACACCAGCGTACCCTGCGTGATGGGAAGTCACCCTTTTATGACCTTGTACTCCATTCCAATTCTATTGAATATGTGGATAAAGAATTTGATGAACTGGAAATATCACCGGAGGATGAAGAAGAAATACTTGCACTTAGTCAAAGTCCCAATATCTACGAGCTTATAACCAGCTCAATTGCACCATCCATATACGGCTACAATGAAATAAAAGAAGCACTGGCAATGCAACTCTTTTCAGGGGTTGCAAAATACCTGCCTGATGGTTCTCGTATAAGGGGAGACATTCATATCCTGTTTGTGGGAGATCCTGGTATTGCAAAAAGTCAGTTACTCCGGTATATGGTAAAACTCGCACCAAGAGGAGTATTTGCTTCCGGAAAAAGTGCATCTTCCAGTGGATTAACAGCTGCTGCTGTCAGAGATGAGATGGGGGATGGAAGATGGACACTGGAAGCAGGTGCACTGGTCATGGCGGATATGGGAATAGCTGCAGTTGATGAGATGGATAAGATGCGCTCTGAAGATAAGAGCGCTCTCCATGAAGCCATGGAACAACAATGTTATGATGATAAAACTGAAATTCTAACTGAAAATGGCTGGAAACTGTTCAGGGACCTCCAGAAAGATGAACGTGTAGCATCACTTACACCGGATGGTAATCTCGAATTTACTATACCTGAAAAATATGTGGAGTCCGTATATGAGGGAGATATATATTATATCTATTCTGAAGACATAGATCTTGCAGTTACTCCAAACCATAATATGTTTGTAAGTATTGAACACAATGATCAGTGGGGCAATTTTGGCCTATACCGTATGGATGAACTTCCGGAAAATCACAGAATAAAGTTCAGGAAGAATGCATCATGGAATGGAGAACATATTGATTCTTTCATGATACCATGCAAAGATCAGAATAATGAATGTTCCTCAGCGCAGAATTTAGAGGAACCTCGGATCGTTAAAATGGATGACTGGATTGAGCTGCTGGGTTATCTATACTCAAGAGGAAGAATCGAGGAACAAAAAAAGGTCAGGATATATTATAGCAGCAGTTATAACTATTCAAAAATAATTGAATGTTTGGATAAAATTGGATACTTGTGGGATGAAGATGATTCTTCGATCATAATTGGATCAAAGCGTCTTCTGGATTATCTGAGATACTTTGAGAATTTCCCGGATAATGTCCCGCATTATGTGAAGAACCTCTCAAAAGAACAGATAGAGATATTTATCAGCTCAATGATCATGACTGATCATTCACATCAGGATCATACAAATGATGTCTTTGTTAAGTCATTATCACTTGCAGACGAAATACAGGAAATTGCACTTAAATCAGGAAATTCTGCCAGGATCAGGATATTACATGAAAATGAGCTGGATCATATTTCATTGTACTCCGCAGGGAAGAGTTCTGAAAATGTATATCAGGTATCATTGACCAATGGTGAGCAGAACTACCCTTCCGTCAGTAACACTGAAAAGCATGTGAAGAAAGAGAACTATTCAGGCAAAATATATTGCGTTGAAGTAAAAGATCATGTCATTTATGTCCGCAGAAACCGTAAAGCAATCTGGTGCGGAAATACGATATCTGTCGCTAAAGCTGGAATTATCGCCACTTTAAAATCACGCTGTGCACTTCTTGGTGCAGCAAACCCTAAATATGGAAGATTTGACAGGTATGAAGGTATTGCCCAGCAGATCAATATGCCGCCAGCACTAATGTCAAGGTTTGACCTTATATTTGTCATGCTGGATACTCCAAATGAAGAAATGGATAGCAAAATAGCCAGACACATCCTCAAGTCCCATTTCGCTGGAGAATTGTCCGAGCAAAGGAAAAAACTGCCCGGATCTACAATCACAATGGAGGATGTGCAATCTCAAATGGAAACGATTCTCCCTCCAATAGACCCTGAAATCATGCGAAAATATGTAGCATACTCAAGAAAGAGAATATTCCCAGTCATGAGTGAAGATGCACGTAAACATCTGATTGACTTTTACCTGGACCTGAGGAAAATGGGAGAAGGAAAAGATGCTCCGGTGCCAGTTACTGCCAGACAGCTTGAAGCACTGGTAAGGCTGGCAGAGGCAAGTGCAAGACTCAGACTTAGCAATTCCGTAACTCTTGATGATGCAAAAAGGACCACACGTACAGTACTCACATGCCTCAAACATGTTGGTGTTGATCCTGATACAGGTGCTCTAGACGTAGATTTCATAGAATCCGGTACAACCAAGAGCCAGAGAGATAAAATAAAGATTGTTAAAGAAATTATCAGAAGAGTTGGCGATAGACATGCAAACGGTACGGCTCCTCTTGATGAAGTTTATGCTGAAGCTGAAATTGAGCAGATTGACCGGGAGCATGTGGAAGAACTCGTAAATAAAATGAGCCGTACAGGTGATCTATTAAAACCGAAAAAAGATCATGTACGCCTGGTATGATAAATAACATCTGGATATGTTG
>SKZM01000064.1 GCA_007127385.1 Methanosalsum sp. | reverse complement strand
CGACTCTGTGATCTCCTCCAGCTCGATATCATAGGCTGCAAGCATAACCATCAGATGGAATATAAGATCACATGACTCGTATATTATATCTTCTCTTATCCCGTTTTTTGCAGCAATGATGGTCTCCACAGTCTCCTCGCCAAGCTTTTCAAGGATCTTATCGGTTCCTTTATCATGATTTAGTAATGAGCACACATATGAATGTTGAACAGGTTCTCTTTTTCTGTTAATGATGATTCCATATATCTCATCAAGGACTTCAATGTTACTTGTAGACATTTAATTCACCTTTAAAGAACAGCACCTATCAATATTTAATAGTGTTTGCTGGCCTGAACAGAAGATCAAGTGACGTTGGCTTTCTGGATTATAATCCAATGACGGGAAATTTAAGCAAGGCCAACGTCATCTATTTTTAGATTGCTGGTTTTTTTTATATACCTTCTGGTTTTATGCAGGCAACGGTTCTCTACACTATATATTTCATACCTTGCGGGGATCTGTGATCTCACCAGTAAGGGCAGATGCAGCTGCAGTTGCCGGAGAGCTCAGGTATACAAAGGATTCAGGGCTTCCTTCCCTGCCTCTGAAATTACGGTTGGATGTTGCAAGACCCACTTCACCGTCTCCCAGCAATCCAAAAGAAGCTCCCATACAGGGTCCACAGCATGCTGATTCCACAATTGCACCGGCTTCTATGAGCTGTTCGATATATCCTGCTTTCATTGCCTTGAGATATTCTGTCCTGGAAGCCGGGATTACCAGCAATCGTACATCCTTTGCAATAGGCTCATCCCCAATTATTTTGGCAGCAATTTCAATATCCTCAAATCTTCCATTGGTACACGAACCGATAAATATCTGGTCAAGTTTTGTACCTTCTACTTCTGATACAGGCTTTACATTATCCACATTATGGGGGCATGCAATTTGTGGTTCAAGGTCCGATACATCATAATGTCTGACCTGTGAAGACTCTGCATCAGGATCGGATTTCCAGTGGGGATCAAGCTGATACCCGGATATCCTTTCCTTAAGGTAATCCTCAGTTACCTTATCCGGTTCGATAATTCCGGTCTTTGCTCCCATCTCGATTGCCATGTTGCACATGGTCATTCTCTCTGACATGGACAGATTCCTAACAGCTGATCCTGCATATTCTGATGCCATGTAGGTAGCTCCCTCTATCCCGATATCTCCGATAAGGTGGAGAATGATATCCTTGGAATAGACATGGTCCGGCAGATTTCCCTCCACCTCAAAACGTATGGTTTCAGGGACCTTGAACCAGAGCCTACCAGATGCAAACACAGCTGCCATATCAGTAGATCCTATACCTGTGGAAAAGGCACCAAGTGCCCCGTAGGAACAGGTATGGGAATCAGAGCCGACCACAAGGTCTCCAGGGGTCACGTGTCCCTTTTCAGGCATTACCTGATGACAGATTCCTTCATATACATCGTAGTTTAGAATATTCTGCTCTTTAGCAAATTTTCTGAGCATTATATGGTTTGATGCTGCATAGAGAGAATCGGCCGGAACCTGATGATCAAAGATAATCACGATCTTTGAGGGATCCCATACTTTTTTATCTTCCTTATCCCTCATGATCTCATAGAATCCTTTCAATGCCAGGGGACCGGTTATATCATGTGTCATTGCCCGGTCTATATTGGCAAAGACAAAATCTCCTGCTTTTACATCCCTACCTGCTGCCTTTGAGAATATCTTCTCAGAAATTGTCATAGAATTACTGGTATTTGTGGACATGATAATCAGTGAGTTACATAGTTCATGTTATAAATAAAATAATCGATAGTCTATCTTAAATATTGGTATTCTCTGTGGTCATGTATAAGCTCGCAAACCCTGGTCATACTGTCCGAATAAACCTAAGACCCTCGCAATCCGATACCAGAAAACCTTTGCTGATGCCCCTGGAATCATGTACAATACATATACTCTTACCCTCACTTAGTCTGCGGAGATAAATATCGTATCCTTTACTGGAAGATGAAAAGTATTCATATTTTTCATATGTTGAAATGAAGTCTCTGAGTTCGCTGATATAGCGCTGTATTACCTTTCTGGCAATAGCCATGCATTCCTTCCATTCAATATCCATTCCAAGTCCGGGGCATTCGCAGATCTCCAGGTTCATGTTCTCCATATGGAAGGGGTATGTACTGCACAGGCCCGGTCTTGCATTGTATATCCTGCATTTACTGGATGGACCTGCATCGCTGATGAATTTGCAGTCACCATTGAATCTGCGACGAAGTATCCAGCCGGTGGGGTGAAGATTTCCTTGTGTATCAATAAAGGATTGAAGTTCCTGATGGTTGTCTGAACTTGAAAGTATATCATCAATACATGGTACTGCAATATCTTCCAGGTCCATGTCATGGGTTTCTGATATCAGGTCAATCTCGGCAGGTGTTATGAATACTCTGTTATCTCCATCTTCACTTCTGCAGCAGGCCCCGCATCTCAAACACCTGAATCCTGCTTTCTGGATATGCAATGCAATATCTTCAGTACTGATCTCATCTAAGCATGCCAGTTCTTCTCTCCATTTGCAGAGCATAAACCTTCTCAGCTTATCGATGCTTTTGAGATCCGTTTCATGTTGTTTTTTCATCTATATCCAGAGAAAGGTTTTATTCTTCCGATTCTTCCACGCCTACAACCTTCAGGAACTTTTTGACCACAGACTCATTTACCAGGCGAAGCAGTGTTTGCCTATCCTTTGCAGCACTGAACACACCCAATGGAATCTGAGCTGCAGCTGCAGTTGCATGGCCGCCTGCATATTGATCTCCAAAGCCTTCTTTCATTACTTCTCCAAGATTGATCCTTATGTCATTGGTTCTGCCGGATATGAATATCCTGTCTTCAGATACTCCAAATACAATGGTTGTGGCTATACCTTCCAGGTTTAATAGATAATCTGCAGCCTGGGGCAATGCGTCACGGTCCCTTACAGTTCCTACATTTGAGAGCAGGTAACTTCCTATTACCTGTCTGCTGTTAATTGCTTCTCCCAGTATGTCAAGTGTTTCTATTGACATTGAAGGTCTCTCCAGCTGGTCCAGAAGTTCATGGTCAGAGAGGGGATACAGAAACGATGCTGCAGACAAATCCGATGCATCGGTATTCCTTTTAAAATCATGGGTATCGGTCCTGATCCCATATAGGAGGGCAGTTGCAAGTTCCCTTTCTATGTTAATGTTAAGTTCCTGAAGATATTTGGTCAGTATCGTGGAGGTTGAGCCCACATTTGGCCTCAGGTCGGCGTATTCTGCTTCAATCTCTATCTCCCCGGTTGGATGGTGGTCTATTACAACCCCGATAGGTGTTTCAGGTGGCAACTGATTATTGGAACCCGGTAAGGTACAGTCCACCAGGGCAACCTTATCGAATCCAGAAATGTCATGTTCATCCATCTTTTCAAGCTCGATAGCAAGCAGATTGACAAACGCCTTGTTTTCCTGATGTCCGATCTCCCCATGGTACAGAATGGTTGCATCCACGTCAAAATTTGTTGCGATCTCCTTAAGTGCTACTGCACTTGCAATTGCATCCGGATCCGGATTATCATGGACCACAATCGCAAGCTTCTTGCCTGCGATCTCCTTTAACCATTTTGATAATCGGTTTCCTCTTTTTAGAGATTCTGCTCTCTCCAGTGACCGTGCAAGCGCGGTGGCAACAATCTTTGAGGGCATGAATACATAATCTGCACCCAACGCCTCCATTTCCTGCTTGTTGATCACGTCCGATGCCCTTGAGACACAGTAGACATCAGAAGATATTACGTTTTTTATATTCTGCAATGCAATTTTGTTTATCTCATTATCAGATGTGAGGATCAGTATGGCTGTGAGGTTCTTTAGATTTATCGAACTTAGCACATTCGGATCATTTGCGTCTCCAACAATCGCTTCGTATGCTTCTTCTCTTAACGTCTCTACTTTCTGTTTATCCTTATCTATGAGGACAAGGTCTTTGTTAAGTTCCCTTAGTTCTTTTGCTAGTGTAAACCCAATGCTGCCACTACCAATGATCAGATAGGTTGGCTTAACCCTGGCTTTTGCAGGAGGGTCGGAATTCTTTGAAGCTTTTGAAACAGTGGAAATAAAAATTACCTCCTTTTCTCAAATAAAAACTCTTTCTGATATTAAGCACTTTTCGGTTAGATAGAGCAATATAAACTCCTGTTCATAATATAGTAGGGGCTGATATATGTAAATAACACTAACTGGTAAATAGGATTAGACAGATTTAAAGGTGAGATATATGAAATCGATTACTTCCAATCAGATGCAGGCAATTGATATCAACTGTGAACGTCTTGGACTCAGCCGGCTGCAGCTGATGGAGAATGCCGGTGCATCAATTGCGCAGGCGGTCAGAAGTATAATTTCCGGTGGCAGGGTTGTTCTTGTTGCCGGAAGGGGTAACAATGGTGGTGATGCATTTGTAGCTGCCCGCCATCTATCATCATATGAGGGTATCCATACACAGGTTATTCTTATTGGAAGACGGTCAATGATAAAAACAGAGGAAGCACTGAAAAATTTCGACCTGCTGAAATACAGTGGTATAGAGGCAATGCAAATAACCGATTCTTCCAGTCTGGAGAACTGCGAATCATTAAGATCTGCAGATGTTATAGTTGATGCCATATTCGGTACCGGTGTAAAGGGCAGTATACGGGAACCCGAATCTACTGCAATAGACATTATAAACAGTACAGGTTCCTCTGTAATCTCGGTGGATATCCCTTCAGGCTTTGATCCTGATGGGAATTCGTTTGAAAAATCGATCATGGCTGATAAAACACTTACATTTCATCGTTTGAAAAAGGGCCTTACCATAGAAGATGCTGAGCGGTATGCAGGAGCTATTGAAGTTATTGACATTGGTGTATGCAGGGATGCAGAAGTGTATGTTGGCCCTGGAAATCTTACCATGCTGAACCGTCGCCAGGTCGGTTCCCATAAAGGTCAGTCAGGCAGAATACTGGTTGTTGGTGGCGGAGAATATTTTGGAGCGCCTGGCCTGACAGCAATGGCAGCACTGAGGACAGGTGCTGATATTGTGACACTTGCACTCCCCCGGGGAGTGGATGATATTGTATCCGCCTATTCTCCAAATCTGATAGTGCGTTCCCTTTCAGATGACCGGCT
>SKZM01000102.1 GCA_007127385.1 Methanosalsum sp. | reverse complement strand
TGGAAATACTTGATAAAAAGCCTTCCCAGATAAGCGGAGGAGAGCATGTCAGAGCTTATATAGCCACTGCACTGGCAACATACCCTGAGATACTGATGCTTGATGAACCCTTTGGTGATCTTGATCCGGTTACCTTAAGGGATGTTACAAATTCATTAAAAAATATTAATCGGGATTTTGGAACCACCATTCTTTTTGTCAGCCATCACATGGACTTTGTAAAAGAAGCAGCACACCGTGCTGTTCTCATAGTTGACGGAAAAGCGATAAAGGACGGAGACCCGGACAAGGTCTGTCAGGAACTGATCAGACTTAGCAATGCGACCTATCTTGAGTACAACCTGGAAAAACTGCAGGAAAATGTATAAGAGCACTTTAGTTCATTTTTCGTTTTTGATATAGTTGGCACCAATTATTTCAATCGCCTTTCCAGTTATAAGAGCACATGCAATTTTTTTCTGGCACTGATAAGATATTTTCAAAACTACTAAAACATCAACTTAAACAGGTTTAAGGTCCTATCAGAGGAAAGTATTTATCTCGGAGAGTTCATTCAGATATATGGGAGTTATTATATGAGAGAAACATTCCGAAAATTAGGCCTCATTGGAATAGGTGCCTGGGCGCTTACAGAAGAAAAGATCAATGAACTTGTGAAAGAACTTGTTGAAAAGGGAGAAATGACAAGAGACGAAGGTAAGCAGGTGGTTCAGGACATAATCGCTGAACGAAAAACCCAGAAAGAAGAAATTGAGAAAAAGATAAATCAAAGAATTCATGAGATAATAGAGCAAACCGAGCTTGCTACAAAAGATGATATGAAAAAGCTTGAATTAAGGATAGAGGCTCTGGAGAAATCAGAAAAACCAGAGGATGAATATTAATATGACCTGAATCCTTCTTTATATTTATCCTTTTTTACAATATAATTGTCACTGCTTTTCCTTCAGATGAGCTCTGGAAATCTTCATCAGCAAGCATGTGGGCAGAAGTCCCACAAGAGAATGCAAAATGCTAAACCTTTTGCCTGGGATCACTACTTCCTGACCTCTTTTCATAGCATTATAAGTATCTCGGGCTACGGTATCAGCATTTGTGGACAACCAGCAACTGAAAGTACCGGTATTTTCCATACATGCATTTGACTGGAATCCCGTATCTTTTACAGCTGTTGGACATACTGCCAGAACCTGTACCTGTGAGCCACGTTCTTTAAGTTCGAACCTGATAGCACGGCTAAACTGCAGTATGAAACTCTTGGTGGCACCATACGTTGCCATAAACGGATTTGGCTGAAAAGCTGTTATGGATGACAGATTGATTATCTGGCCCTGATCACGCCGGATCATTTCATTCAAATAAAGCCGTGTAAGGTAATAGAATGTGCATATATGTAACTTTAACATATCCATTTCCCTGCCAATATCGATCTCATCCACAAAGCCATATGTCCCAAAACCTGCACAATTAACCAGTACATCGATCTGCAGATCATTCTCTACAGTAAATTCATATACATCCAGAGCTGCTCGGGAATCTGTAAGGTCCTTTGCCAGAAGAAATACCTCAACATCAGGATCAAATTCCCGTAAAACCGCTTTTGCCCTGAGCAGTTCATCTTCCGGGCTGGCTACAAGAACCAGCCTATAGTTATCAGAAAGGAACAGCTTTGCAAGTGCAAGACCTATTCCCCCTGAACCACCGGTGATAAGTGCTGTTTTTTTATCCGGTTGATGCATATGATATCTCCTTGTTGATCTTAAATATCCGGTTATCAGAAAAACCATCTGTATAATGTTTTAATCAGTCTGGTTGTAAAGTCGGTGTAGGGTGGGTAGATAGGAGACATTGTTCCCCATCTGCGATGTATAACACTTCGTGGATTAGAAAATGTCATGAAACCGTGGAATCCAAGTGATTGACCTATACCACTTTCATTGACCCCACCAAATGGCAGGTTGGGATTGCTGTATCCAAGCATATAGTCATTGATAACAGTACCGCCAGCAGTCGTTTTTTTAATGAGGTAATCAATATTATCCCGGTTCTTGCTGGCAATATAGAGTGTTAGAGGACTGGGACGGCTTAGTACTATATCACATGCCTCATTCAGATTCTGATAATTAATAACAGGCAGCAATGGTCCAAATATTTCCTCCTGCATGATTTTCATATCCCCCGATACATTGACAAGCAGAGTAGGAGATATGTAAAGGTCAGACTCATCAAAATCACCACCTATGACGGCACTGGCCCCTTTATCAATAGCATCCTGGTATAGCGAGTGCAAGCGTTTAAAATGATAATTGTTTATTATTCGGCAATAGTCCGGAGAGTTCTGAATTCCTCTTCCATCGGGATCATATAAACGCATAATAGTTCTTTTAAATGTATCCACGAACGGCTCATGCACAGAACAATTCAGGACAAGATAATCAGGTGCTATGCATGACTGTCCTCCATTGATGAACTTTGCCCATGCACACCTTCTGGCAATCTGCTCTATATCGGCACTTTCATCGATTATTGAAGGAGATTTTCCTCCCAGCTCAAGAGTAACACCCGAGAGATTTTTGGACGCTTCACCCATTATGATCTTTCCAATATCCGGACTGCCAGTGAAAAAGATATGATTGAATGGTCTCTTTAAAAGTTCCTGGGCAATCGATGCGTCCCCTTCAACAACAGCCACTTCACTTTCATCAAACAGTTCATCTATCATTTCCCTGATATACACTGAAGTGCATTCAGAAACCTCACTCGGCTTGAGAATTACAGAATTGCCTGCAGAAATCGCATATATCAATGGTACTATGGACAGATTCAATGGATAGTTCCATGGAGATATGATCAGTACTACTCCCTTTGGCTCATAGTGAATAAAGGATCTGGTCCCTATCATGTAAAGGGGACGCGAAACCTTCTGAGGTTTCATCCATTTTCCCAAACTTCTTTTTACATGTCCTATCTGGGAATGAACAACTCCGGTTTCTGTAGCCATCACCTCAGCTTCAGGTTTTCCAAGATCCCTGTGCATGGCTTCACATAATCTGGCCAGATTATCTCTGTCATGAAGATAATTATCAATACGGTTCAGACGCTCAATTCTCTCCCGTGTACTCCGAGGCTCACAGTGAAATCCCTGTCTTTTCTGTAATTCAAATAAACGCTGAATATCCTGTGTCATGTTTATCGATCTAAGTTCATACATCCATGCTGCATATCTCTCCGGAACAGTATCCAATGGGTAGATATGATAATCCTGTAAGTTTCATACCACTATCATCCCTGTCATGGAAAATATATAGTATATGGTAAGGAGGATTGCAGCAACTGCCTCCACACGACCCCATTTCTTTTCCTTTTTAATAAGATCGTTTATTGTAAGACATATCCATAAAAGAAATATGTAGCCTGCCATAAGGGAAAAGAAAGAAAAATCAGGGTGTGCCCATGCTCCAAGTGTTTCCCCTGAGAATTCAGTGAGTACTGTGAAAAAACCCACAAACCAGGCAAGTCTTAATCCGGTAATTGTGTTAAATAGCATGATAGCCAGTAAGAATTTAACCATAATGGCCAGAGGATTGAAAGAAAAAAAAAAAAGAGCATAATCTGCTGCTAGAAGTAACACAAAACTTGCTGCAAAAAAATAATTGACCTTTTCAAACCAATGCCTTGTAGAATAGTTTTCCTCAAATATCTTCCAGAGGTTATGTGAAGACCAGAATATAGCACCATATCCTGGAAGTATCCACAAAGGTACGCCTCCTATAATACCTCCAAGGTATGTGAAATATTCAAAGTGTACACCAATGAGCTCATGAACATAACCAAAAGCAGATGCAGTTACAAGAAATATCCTGCCCTTTAACTCACTGTTTTTCCAGAAAAGGATCCATAAAAGGGAAAGAACAATAAATGGCACGATTTCAATCCGGGTCTGAATATAAAATATCAGAGTCCCAAATATTGCAAAAAGCATGAAAAAGAAGAAATATAAAAAATTATTTAGGAGTATTCTGCTCTTATCTTCTATCAAGCTGCCTGTAGATGGAAAATTTCTTCCTGAGTGACTCATGGATTACCTATAAATCCTTATCCTTTTATAGTTTATCGATATCTACCTGCACCAATCACTATTTTCGAGAAATGTTATTTTAATGATAACAAAAAATGAGGAGTCACATATCCATCCGATCAAAGTTAAATATATAATTATATGCTGCGAGCAATCTCATTTGCTGCAGTTACAGCTTCCCACACGCGTCCAGGTTCTTTTGAGTCACCGGCAATGAAAATCTCCCGTGCGACTCTTTCCTTTAAAAGATTGAAGTACAGGGTGTTATCGGTCCTGCTTCCCATTGCAAAAATAACAAAATCAGTATCTATAGTTATATGTTCCACATTTTCAGGTTTAAGTTTTTTTTCGAAAGGGTTTTTTACATTTTCAGGGATCAGTGATTTCCATGGAGTGAAGGGGTCTTTTCGATCCTTATTTGCCAGGATATGTGCTTTTCCATCTGTGAACCTGACGATTTTTGATGCATTATAGACCCTGACAGGTTCTTTTAGTGAATCCTGTGGATTCCCTGTCACAGAGCCAAGTCCCATCATCATCCATAGCATATGATTCCTGTTTGCCATAACCGTATCAGGCATAAGATCATTGTTTTTCCCAACGATTGTTACTTTAGCCTCCATATCATGAGCAATTGTGTAACCAATTTCACATCCGACAACTCCTCCACCCACAACAAGCACATTTTTTACATCACCTGGAAGAAGCATATCCTGGTCTAAAAATTCCCTGGCCTCCATGTACCTGATTTTATCCATCCCCTCTATAGAAGGCAATACTACTTCTGGACCGTTACAGCAGATAATCACATCATACTGATCCCTGACATCATTTAATCCTGCCTTCGTATTGAACCTTACCTTAAGACCTTCTTTGCTTAACGTTTCAAGATTGAAACCCAGATTATCAAGATAGCGGGATAGATCATGTTTGATAGGCATTTTACTTCCAAGATACAGCTGACCACCTATATGATCGCTCATTTCAAGCAGGGTCACATCATGTCCCCTCTTATGCGCGGTTATTGCCGCTTCACAGCCGGCAGGGCCTGCACCTATTATACAGACTTTCTTTGTCCGTTCAGCTTTAACCAATCTTTTACTATCTTCAAAACCAGTATACGGATTTACAGAACAACAGGGATGACCACCTTTCTTAAAAGATTCTATACATCCTTCATGATCCCCTATACAGTGTATTATCTC
>SKZM01000041.1 GCA_007127385.1 Methanosalsum sp. | reverse complement strand
GATTTTTTGCAGTAATAGCATCTGTTCTGGCTGTTCTGCATGATATTCATGTTCATTATTCCATCAAATACAATCACATGATGCTGTATACCTATTTCCTCTGCCACTGCCTGTGCATTTTTGATTTCACTTCTTGGCATGAAAACGGAATCTGCAGTAACTGCAATGGCATTATTTCCAAGATTTCTGTATGCGATTGCAGCAAGTGTTGAACTATCCACTCCACCTGAGAATGCTACCATTACCTTTTCCTTTTCACGGATTGCATTCCCGATTTTATCTAGCTTTTCATCTATCATTGAATTTTGAATAATATTCTTCTTTTATATTTTATTTGTCATACTGGCAGTGCATCCGGGAACTTCCCCAAGAGTTAAATCAATTAACCACATTATTAAAAATAAGTATCAGCCATTAATATAATTTTATTTGAGGTGCTTATTAATGACATTGTTTGGAACAAACGGAGTACGGGGAATTGCCAATGAATTCATTACACCACAGCTTGTAATGGATATTGCAAAAAGTCTGGGTACATATCTGGGATCAGATAAAATAGTTGCTATTGGAAGAGATACACGAATATCCGGTCAGATGCTTGAATCTGCAGCTATTGCCGGAGCTCTTTCGTCCGGTCTTTCGGTGATTGATGTTGGAATGGCGCCAATACCAGCCATCCAGTACTATACCAGAGATCATGCAGATGCAGGTATTGCCATCACCGCGTCCCATAATCCAAGAGAATACAATGGAATTAAATTAATAGCAGGAGATGGCAGTGAATTTTCCCGCAAAGGGGAAAATGAGATTGAAAAGATATACTATTCCAGAAAATACAAAGCTGCCACCTGGGACTGCACAGGAGAGATTATTACAGACAATTCAGTAAATGATAATTATATCCGAGGAATAATGAATGCAGTTGATACTGAAAAAATACGGTCAAGAAAATTCAGGATCGCTGTTGATACAGGATGTGGTGCCGGTTCCCTTACCTTACCATTCCTTTTGAGAAAACTTGGCTGTGAGGTAATAACTATCAATTCCCAGATAGACGGAACGTTTCCCTGGCGCAATCCCGAACCTACAATCGAAGCACTGGGTGAGCTGAAGGAAGTGATACAGTACAGTGGAGCTGATATGGGAGTTGCACAGGATGGAGATGCTGACAGGGCTGTGTTCTTTGATGAGAAGGGGAATTTTATAAATGAAGAGGTTCTGCTTGCCACAGTAGCAAAATATATTCTGGCCCTCAAAAAAGGACCTATCGTAACTCCAGTCAGTTCATCACAGAGAATGGCAGATGTTGCAAAGGATGCAGGGGTTGAGATCATATGGACAGCTGTTGGATCCATCAATGTAGCCAGAAAAATGATGGAAACATCTGCGGTCTTTGGAGGAGAGGGGAATGGTGGATTCATCTTCCCTGAACATCAGTATTGTCGCGATGGGGGAATGGCATGTGCCAAGATACTTGAAATGATGGCAGATGGTGAAAAATTATCATATATCACAGAAGGTGTACCAGTCTATTTCAACTCAAAGGCAAAAGTCTACTGTGATGATCTGAATAAAACAGTGGAAGCAGTAAAATCAGAAGTTCTGCAATCCGATGAAACAGTAGATACAACTGATGGAATCAAAATCTGGTATGAAGACGGATGGCTTCTGATCAGACCCTCAGGAACAGAGCCCCTCATCAGAATATTTACAGAATCCAAGACCATGACAAGAGCAGAAGAATTGATGAAGCTTGGAAAAGAAATGGTGGAAAAGTACAGATAAATTCAGGCCTTTCCCTTGGATTCACCGCACACAATCCCCGTGGCAATCAGATGAGCAACCCTTAATGGTTCAGGTATATTGCCACGGGTACATGTAATCTGTATTATTCTTGATGCATCCTCTCGGGAAATACCACTGACCTGGATATAAACCGGACTCCTGGAATTAGCGATCCTGGAATCAGAGATATACACTCTGCTTATTTTTCCACCACGTCTGATGATTTCAAATCTTTCAGGACCATCATCAAAATGAGTGAGTGCAAGCCGAATCTTATCAAAGTCCGGGCATCTGCGCATAACAACGATTACCGGTATATCTGTTTCTCTATGGATCTGGGCAATATCAATCGGATTGAATCCACCATATGTTATTCCATCCAGCATGATAGCCCTTATCTGGCAGTAATGCTTGCTTGAGGTTACCATGTCAATAATCACATCTGTAGCATCCATGCCATCACGGGTTATCATTGAACTGAGAACCCCATCCAGCCACAGTCCCCCACGGAAAAAAGTACCCACTACCCTTATTTTAGCACTAATAAGTGCAGAGTCATCTATTCCAAGAACTCTTATTTCCTGTTTTATGTGCACTCTGGAAGTCATCCTCCATCAATGATGTACACTGGTATGTGTAATTTATTTAAAAATTAAAAATCATGAAATGTGAGATTAACATTTACACAAACATTGCTTCAGGGTTTCCAAATAAAGGCTTCTGTATATTTGCCATAACTTTCCTGATGGCATTTAGAAAATCTTCCATGTTCACAGATTCCCTTTCAGCACGTACAGCATACATTCCTGCCTCCATTACAATGGCATTGAGATCTGCACCACTGGCTCCCTCGGTACGGGAAGAAATTTCCCTGAAGTTTATATCCTTTGATACTTGCATCTTCCGCGTATGAATCCTCAGTATCTGTTCTCTTGAGTCCATATCAGGAAGTGGGACACATACCACACGATCAAATCTACCGGGTCTAATGATCGCAGGATCGAGTACATCAGGCCTGTTGGTGGCTGCTATGATCCGTACATTTCCCCGGTCATAGAATCCATCCATTTCTGCCAGAAGCTGCATCAATGTTCTCTGCACTTCCCGGTCTGCACCGGTGGTATCATCCAGTCTCCTGGCTGCTATGGCATCAAGTTCATCGATGAATATTATGCTTGGTGCTTTCTTTCTTGCGGTTTCAAATATCTCCCTTACCAGTTTGGAACCATCTCCGATATATTTCTGGACAAGTTCTGAGCCAACCACCCTGATAAAGGTAGCTTCAGTTCGGTGGGCAACCGCCTTTGCAAGCAGTGTCTTTCCTGTACCAGGCGGACCATACAGAAGTAGTCCACGAGGCGGAGATATTCCTATCCTATCAAATATTTCCGGTTTCTTCAGAGCCATCTCCACAGACTCAACTATTTCCTGGATCTGCTCATCAAGTCCCCCGATATCATCATAACCAAAACCCAGGTCATCTACAGGTTCCACAAACTGCATAGCAAATACTTCAGGATCTTCTGCAACCGGTATGATATCAACTATTGCAAGTGAATTCTGATTCAGTGCTACTTTAGCCCCCGGTTTCAGGTTAACATCATCAAGGTACCTGGACACTCCTACAAGAAATTCAGGGCCTGTACTGCTTTTAACAAGCACCCTTTCGTCATCAACAAAATTGAGGATTGTACCCACAACAAGGGGTGACTTCTTCAACCTGTCGATCTCAGCCTGCATCTTACGTACTTCACGCTCATATCTGAGCTTTTCATTCTCTATGATTCTTTTTTCAGACTCAATCTGGTCGCACTGCTCTTTCAAATAATTGTTTCTTGATTCCAGCTGTTTCATACGGTCCAGCAGATATTTGGAGAAATCCTCGTCACTGTCAGCTTCAAGATATTCCTTACCAATATTGCTCATATCCGGAATCTTGCAATCTTTACGATCTATATTACTACCTGTACTTTCCCTCATAAGCTCCGAATAGTATTTAAGTTCTTACTCCAATATAGCCCTTTCGAAGAGAGATTCAATCTATTCTTCTAAGAGTTGATACGATATGCAATGTGAAATATGCGGTGCTGAATTACGGGATAAGCCTTCAAAGGTCATGATCGAAGGTTCTGAACTCGATGCCTGTCCCAGATGTGCACAATATGGAACTTCTACCAATAAAAGAAAGCCAGTATCCAGAAAAATTGCGCCTGTTGCACAGCAGCCATCAGCAAAGAAGAGTCGTCCACGTCCTTCACGTCCAGATCCACTAACAGACATAAAGGAAGAACTTGTTGAGGATTATAATAATATCATAAGGGATTCCAGGGAAAAACTTAACTGGACACAGGAAGAGCTGGCTTTAAAGATCAAGGAAAAAGAGTCACTGATCAAAAAAATAGAGCGTGGAGACATTGTTCCCGAAGATTCTGTGCTAAAAAAAATAGAAAGAGCACTCGATGTCACACTAACAGAAAAAGTGGGAGATGATGACTGGAGTGGAGACAACTTCAACAAGGGAACAACACTTGGAGACATTGTAAAAATTAAAAGAAAATAAAGAAGGATAAATACTCCCTGATCATTTACTCAGGTACATTCTGAATGCAGGATACTGATTAATATTGAACAAAGCCTGCCCACAATAACCAAAGGATGGTAACATGGACACCAGAACCAACATGACAGGTAAAAAAATAGGATTCATAGGTACAGGAAAAATGGGAGAGGCACTGATAAGAGGGATCCTCAGATCCGGACTTGTCCCGAAAAACAGTATTCATGCAAGTGATAAATATTTCCCTGCACTTGATAAATTGAGCAAGGAACTGGAAATAAACGTTTCAACAGATAACGATTTTACAGTGCTGAATTCAGATATAATAATCCTCGCGGTAAAACCCCAGATACTCAAATCTGTTCTCAGCGAAATCAGGCCTTCAATTGATAATAAGAAACTGGTAATATCCATTGCAGCAGGTGTCAGAGCTGCAGATATTGAAAATGAACTTGAATCCGGTACAAGGGTTGTCAGGGTCATGCCAAATATTGCAGCAACAGTCTCAGAGGGTGCCTCTGCGATATCACCCGGTAAAAATTCAACCATTGAAGATACTGAAACCGCAGTTGATATATTCGAATCTGTTGGCAGTGCAATAGTCATATCTGAAGGTCTGATGGATGCTGTTACCGGTCTTTCAGGTAGTGGTCCGGCATTCATTTTTCCGATAATAGAGGCAATGGCAGATGGTGCGGTATATGAAGGACTTGACAGGCAGAGTGCACTGACTCTTGCTGCACAGACTGTGCTTGGAGCCGCAAAAATGATGATGGTTTCCAGAAAACATCCCGGTGAGCTGAAAGACATGGTCACTTCTCCCGGAGGAACAACAATCAGGGGTGTCCACACACTTGAAGAATACGGGGTAAGAGCTGCGTTTATGAATGCAGTGATAGAAAGTTCAAAGCGTTCCAGGGAGCTTGGAAAAAAGGAACAGTAATCAGTTCTAAATTCGATTTTCAGTTCTCTTTTTTGCATCAAAATGATCCATAGGAAGTTACTTATATTTAAAAAAAGAATATC
>SKZM01000181.1 GCA_007127385.1 Methanosalsum sp. | reverse complement strand
TGTGGGATGAATCGTACCCCACCTTTTAGATAATCTAATTTAAATATAAATTTCTTAAGCAAACACTGCATATTAAGGTACAATGCGTAAGACATATAAGTTCCGTATCTATCCGAATAAACCACAACAAGAACAGATGGAGCGCAGCTTAGAGATATGCAGACAAGTGTATAATCGTACAATAGCAGAACGAAAAAACGCTTATGAAGAAAGAGGAGAAACTCTATCTAAATACACTCTTAACAAACTACTACCCGAATGGAAAAAAGAGAATCCTGAATATAAGGAAGTGTTCTCTCAAACCCTTCAAGAAGTACAGGAAAGAATAGACCTTGCATTCAAGCACTTTTTCAGACGTGTAAGAAATGGACATAAACCCGGTTACCCTCGATTCAATACTTCTTCTATAGTTATTGGCAAAAAATCCTCTTCCTCTTAATAATAAAAAAGATTTGATGGAAAAATAGATACCTACATATCCAGCCTGCTGGGTATTTCTCCCAGGGTCTCCCGGTACATTTTTCCATCTCTGTAACGGATTACATTAATTCTCTCCATTGCCATATAGCTAAATATCTGATCTATTTCCAGAGGATATATCCCGCCTGGTGCAGGGAGCATTGGCTCTCCTTGAGTATGTGATACATAAAAGAGTTCATCACCAAAATGGGCTATGAATTCCAGATCATATTTTTTAAAAACGTTCACCACATAGTTCAGTGAGAGTGGCGGATCTGCGTATTCAAAATCTTCTGGAATTAGTTCACAAATATAGCTGTTCATGAATTCAATCGGCCTTGAAAAAATATTGCCATAACCAGTTATTACAGGTTATGGCATATCTGATTTCACCTTTTCTGCTTCCATCTGAACAAAATTACAGCCCCGAGGACTGCAGCTACAGATGCAAGTATACCTACAAACGGAACCGGTTCAGGCTCCTGCACCGTGAAGGTCATTATTTCATCACCAATCTGCACGGTATAGTCACCGGGTTCGGTTTCAGAGTGGGTGAATTCCAGTGTCCTTGTCTCACCTGAATCCAGACTAACAGTCCTTGTATCAGCTACTTCTTCATTAACAAGCAACTCAATATCGCGTTCATGGGATGCTATGCCAATATTCTCCACATCCACAGTGATTGTTACAGGTTCATCAGGCTGTACCTCAAGCGGTGATACTGCCAGATTGGATATTTCAAACATCAGATCACCTTCCAGCACTTCAAAACTGTACTCTGCAGGAATATAACCTTCAGGCTCTACAGCTATTTTATGAACACCTGGGTCTTCCACAGTGTATGACAGCTGCCCCTGTTCATCGGTATCTCCTATATGCACACCGTCATAGAACACCTCAACATCTGCAAGTGGTTCTGCATCTATAGCAGTGGTGACTGATATGGTAATGTTTTCTCCTTCATAAACAACCTCAGGAGATACATCAATGGATAACACATACTGCATATCATCAGCAGATACCACTTTCACTGTTCTGCTTGCACTGACAAATCCGGACTTTTCAGCTCTCACCTCATAAGTTCCAGTTTCCTGTGGTACATATCTGATAAGACCTTCATCATCAGTTGTGCCGATCAGCTCCCCTGCAAATCTAACAGATACATCTTCAACAGCTGCACCTCTTGAGGTCACCACAATATCAGTAGTCGATCCTGCGGCCAGAACATCAGGCATATCTATCTCAAGAGTATCACCTGGCAGAGTAACAACTTCCACAAAAGGATAGTATCGTACATCAGTAGAATCAGCGACTCTGAACTTCATATCACCCATGATACTCACGGTACCACCACGGGCAAGGGTCATTGCTCCGTCATTTCTAAGTACTATCTCATCCGGTGTAATGGAAGATACCCTCATTCTGCCAAATCTGTCACCTACATCCACAGTTACATAATCTTCAGATATCTGGAAGACACCACCAATGAATACTGCATTCAGCTCAGTACCTCTAAATATCTGATCGAACCTGACCGCAATTACAGGCACATCGGACACTGCACCTACATCAGTCTCGTATACATAGCTACTTCCTGCAGGTACTATTGCCTGTTCTATCTGAGAACCGTCTTTTCTCAGGGAGATTAGGGCGTTGTTACCTGCGAGGTCTATTTCTTCAATATTTAATGTATATCCATCTTCCAGAGCAAGGGTGGACCCTGTGAACACAGATCTTCGAGAATCATCGTCAATGAGAACCTTTGACATTTGACCGGCATCAAGAAGACTTACCCTTGAATCTGTGAGAACATTTTCAGGATATCCGGCAAAGTATTTTTCAGCCATAAAACCAATGACCTCAAAATTGCCCCAGGCTGATCTCTCAAAACTTACCTCTTCAGGAACACTTGTATAAACCAATCCTTCATCAGCAATTCTACGGTCACTCAGCTGTTCCACTTCAAGTGATTCGGTACCAATTCCTTCATCTATGTTGTAGTAAAAACCTTCAAAGTTTAATGGTGTCCAGATGGAAGCCTGTTCAGTAACTGTACCTCTCAGCTCATATGTTCCAGGCTGGCTCATATCAACAAAGGGAGCAAACCTGAGAACTGCATCATCTGCCACCTCAATATTGAGATTACCCATGATATTGATGGTACTGCCCCTTGAAAGTGATACTGTGGCATGGTTTTCCATCATAATCTCATTCTCGGTCACAGAGCTTATCTCCATTCTGCCAAAACGATCACCGGTCTCAATACTTACATAGTCCTCTGAAATCTGGAATATCCCTTCAATAAAGACAGCATCTGTCTGGGTACCCCTGAATACCTGTTGAATATGGACTGCGATTATTGGAACATCATCTACATTCCCTACATCTGTTTCGTAGACATAGTCAGATCCAGCAGATACTATTGCCTGATCCACTTCAACACCGTCTTTTCTCAAGGAGACCAGGACATTGTTACCTGCAAGGTCAATCTCTGAAATTGTCAGGACATATCCGTCTTCAAGGGTTATTTACGACCCCGGGAAATAGGATCTACGGTCATCACTATCTGTCAGAACCCTTGATAGCTGTCCATCAGCCATGATACTGACCTCACGATCAGCAAATTCAGAGTCTGTCGTATACCCTGCAAAGTATCTCTCTGCCATAAATCCTATTACCTGGTATGAACCCCAGTCTCTGTTCTCAAAGGACGTATCAATAGGTCTTGTCACATATTCCATATCTCCAGAACCTATTGACCTATCTGTATCACTGTCAAGCCTGATGGTAAGATTTTCAGACCCTTCACCAGTATCAAGATCATAGTAAAATCCTGAATAACTCTGCGGAGTCCAGGTATATGTTAGAGACAGGTTTTCCTGTGCATCCCATACCCTGTTTCCAGTCTCATATACATCTGAGGCTGCAATTGATGTTGCACATAACAGCACAGTTATTGCCATAACAGCAAGTAATCTAACTAATCTAATGTTTTTCATATATACACTCCCATAGGTAATTTTTTTACCCTCATTTAAATATTTATACAAATATACTATATACCACAGGTATTATATTATTTATATGGTTCGTGCAAACTGACTAACATGAAATGAAAAATTTAATGAGTAGCTGCTTTGGAAAAATTATCTTCAGTTGTCTCCTTTTCCACAGATCGTGAAGGAATCCCTGCTGCAGAATTAAGTGGTATTGAAAACTTTTGTTCTATTTCATCCCGGTAAAAAATGTTGTACGTACAGAAAGGAATCAAGCGTCCATCGGGAGTTGCATAGTGAACCCCGCATCTTTGAACCCTTTCAATATCAAAATTATACATGTCCTGAAAATGCATTGATCCAAGGAACAGTGCATTTCTGTGAAACTCCTTGGTTACATCCACCGTACCTTTTGTAAAAAAGTTGGTAAACAGTTTTTTTACATTTACGGTCTTAGGGGCCTTTTCCTGGTCTATAAAACCTGGAATCCTGTAGGCTGCCTTTGCCATTAATGATGCAGATTTCAGTCTGGAATTATTCCCATTGTTTTCCTGTACAGTTTCTGTCAGATATTCGGTCATTCCTTCCACATCCACAAAATCAGTTATAGGTATCAGTTTACCATTCTCTACAAATACATAGGTACCTGTACCACAATGTGGATGGCAGCTCAATTCAGGAACAGGAGTATTTCTCATAAGGGAAATAAATCTGGATATAGGTACAACAAAAGGAACAGGATACCATGCATCTCTGCTAACCTGACCATCGGTCTGATCCTCTACCAGTTTGATGAGGTCAGGTATGGTTATTCTTCTGTTTTCACGTGTATCCTGGTCAACTCTGCCTGTAAATGCCATTGGCTGGAAGTTTATTCCTTTAACCATATCAAGTCTCTGGGATGCAAAATCTATCATATCCCCTACCTGATGATCATTAACACCCTTTGCAAGCGTTGGAACAAGGGCAATGCTTCGGATATTTGCCTTCCTGCAGTTTTCTATAGCTTTTTCTTTAATGGGGAAGACATTGAACCCCCTTGTTTTGAGATAAGGTTCCTCTGAAACACCATCAAACTGAAGATAAACTGTATCAAGTCCGGCATAATGGAGTTTTTCTGCAAAGTTCAGGTTGCTGGCAAGTACAATTCCGTTTGTAGCTATCTGGATCTGAATAAAACCCATCTGACGGGCCATTGAAACAATATCGGGAAGATCACTGCGAACTGTTGGTTCTCCACCTGAGAACTGTACTGAAAGACACCTGGCCGGCTTCTCATTTCGCAGAATTTCCAGCATATCCCGGATCTGGTCCCTGCTGGGTTCGTATAGATACCCCTTTGCGTTTGAATTGGAAAAACAGACAGGACATTTCATATTACACCTGTTTGTGACATCTATATTTGCAAGGAGCGTGGTTGTCCTGTGAGCTGAACAGACCCCACAATTTTCAGGGCAGTGCGAATCATCAGAGGTTATTGGATTGGAAAGTCCATCTCCAGATACTGAATATTTATCAAAGCGATGGAAAAGGTCAGCATCTGACCAGTATATATCCCTGTAACTGCCATGCTCACTGCATGTTTTTTCCACCATTAATTTCCCATCTTCTTCAAACAGCTTTCCATCTATAGGAAAATGGCACTCCGGACAAAGTGACTTTATACTTTTCATATAGCTTAATCCCTATGATAGAATATCTTCAATGATATTTTAATATTTTCACAGTGATAACCACTTATGAAAATTAGATCATTGCCTATACATGACCTATGCCTTACAAATAGATACATGGCTCTTATACAGTTTCTTCAGGTAAAGGGATAAAATATTAATTGAATGCTATAAATAAGTGATTTGAATGGACACAATGCAGGACAGACAAATAAAAGGCATCACTGGTGACTATCAGATCGATGACAGAACACTTGCAGAAGTGA
>SKZM01000047.1 GCA_007127385.1 Methanosalsum sp. | reverse complement strand
GGATGGAAACTGGTAAACTGTATTATAAGATAATACAACCACCAGCCGAAATTAACTGAACTGCCAGATCCAGCGTCAGACAGGAAAGAACTCCTGTCTCCATTAAATTAATGATAAGGATAAATTCGATATTATCTGTACGACAATATCACCGTGCTTCGCACGGGATTGTCTGTATATTTCAGTATCGTATATAAGCTTTATCCCAATGAACTGTTTCTCAGTTTTTACCTGATGAATACAGCCCTGCATCCATATTGAGCAGGACTCTATACATCCCACTACCAGTATAAATAAGTATCGAATCTGAAGTTGCTGTACCGATCCTTCCAGAGAATATGATATATACGCAACATTTAACTCTATATCCTGCATATTCTGGTACACTAAAGATAATTTTCATATATAGTTCAAGATCGATAGGATAAAATATAGAGGTGTTAGCCTGGACAGAAAAGTAAATAGCAACAATAATGGGGAAGAAACTCAGGTAACCCGGGTAAGGATTCCAAAAAAAAGCAAGGGAGAAATACTTGCAGTCGTCGATAGTTTACTGGGAGCAAACCGTCTTCGTCTCAGATGTATGGATGGAGTTGTAAGAATGGGGCGCATTCCAGGTTCAATGAAAAAGAGAACATGGATACGTGAGGGCGATATTGTCATTGCTGTTCCATGGGATTTTCAGGATTCAAAGGCTGATGTAATCTGGAAGTACACAAGACCACAGGTAGACTGGCTTGAAAGAAAAGGATACCTTAAAGGATGATCATGAAAAAGAATATTGATAAAAGGATCAGGTCAATCGATGAAGAAATTGACAGATGGAGAATCAAGTTCAAAGATGACAATGCCTTCAAGGTAAAGGAAGACGTTTTTGATGAATATGCCCTCAAAACCCTGTACACCCTATCAAAACGGGAAGTACTTCAGGCAATGGGAGGAATAATAAGCAGGGGCAAAGAAGCAAACGTATTTCTTGCTGATGGAAAAGAAAACGAGATTGCAGTCAAAATATACCGGATAACCACCAGTTCATTCAATTCTATGGAAGAATATATCATAGGAGATCCTAGATTTAAAAACATCAGGCATACAAAACGTGAGATTGTGTTTGCATGGACCCGGAAAGAATACCGGAACCTCAAACGTGCCTATGAGGCAGGTGTGAGAGTGCCTTACCCCATTATTGCAGAGAGAAACATTCTGGTCATGGAATTCCTTGGCAAAAAAGGGATTTCATATCCACTATTAAAACATACAGATATAGATCGCAAGCAGGCAGAAAATATATTTTCCCGGCTCATAGAATATATGCATAAACTATACCAGGAAGCAAGTCTTATACACGCGGATCTAAGTGAATACAACATTATGATCGACACAGACAATATGTCCCCGATTATCATAGATATGGGGCAGTCCACAACCCCTGAACATCCGCGTGCTAAAGAATTCCTGATACGCGATATTGAAAATATCCTTAAATTTTTCAGACGATACGGAATAGATGCTGATCCAGATGATCTGTACACCTCAATTGTGAATGATCGATCAGAAAAGAAGAATAGTACCGGAGAAATAAAATGACACACATAAAAGTTCCCCAGGACCGAATCGGAGTTATTATAGGTCCAGGTGGAGACACCAAGAAGACCATTGAAGAGAAGAGTGAAGCAACAATTGATATTGACAGTGAAAGCGGTATGGTAGAGGTCATACCCGGTGAAGATCCTGTAAAGGCAATGCGTGCAGCTGATATAATACATGCAATCGCAAGAGGATTTAATCCTGAAAAGGTCCTTGATATGTTCGATGATGAAATGCTCATATTTGATTTTATAGATATTTCACAATTTGCTGGTACACAGAAAGAGATGAAGCGCCTCAAAGGCAGGATCATTGGAAAAGACGGGAAAGCACGTGCAACCATTGAAACCCTTACCGGCGTTAAGATATCCATCTATGGTAAAACTGTAAGCATGATAGGCTATCCGGAACAGATCCAGATTGCAAGATCTGGATTTGATATGCTGATTAAAGGAGTGGACCACGGATCAGTCTTCAGTTTTCTTGAGAAAAAAAGGCGGGACATACAGCATCTGGAATTTGGCTTTTCCTGAACCATCAATAATTCTGAATGAAAAACGACTGAAATAAATTATTGATCAGGAGGCGTATGATGAGAAAATACATAAACATACAAAACTCCCGCAAACTTACCATTTTTTGCACAGCCCTTATTCCAGTTGCGGTTCTGAGTTATCATGAAAAACTTTCAATTGGAGATATATCTTCACTGCCCCTTTTCATTATACTTGTTCTTATGCTGATCTTTAGTAATATAGAAATACCAGTATACAGAATGCGCACAAAAAAACCCGTCCACCTTTCCAGGGATGCACTGGCCCTTGAACATATATATGCAGTTCCGGTTCTGGAAGAGCTGAGCACAGGAAACCAGAGAACATTTGACACGGCGGTCACAGTTAATGCAGGAGGATTCATTATCCCCCTTATTGCACTACTTTATCTTCTATTGACCCACCTCACCACAGTAGCTCTGCTGATAACATTGATAATGATTATTGCAGTTGTACTCATCGGCGAGATGATCAGTGGCGTAGGAGTTATTATTCCTGACCATACACCTCTGATCGCAATCCCATTTGCACTTCTGGTTGATCCCTTTCATGTTGCAGAGGTCACATACATATCAGCGATTGCAGGAATATTTATAGGAACCGTAGTTTCGATCCTTACATTCAACCGCGAGAAAAAGGGAAGTGCATATATCAGTCTTGGAGGAGCAGGGAATTTTCCGGCCATATATTTCACAGTGCTCATCGCAGGTCTGCTATCTTATTTTATCTGACCGGAACTCATCTTACAGACTCAATACTATTATTGCCTGAAGATCTCTGGTTGGTTTTACCATTCTGCGAGTGAGATAATCCACAGGCAGGAGTTCTAATTACCCTATAACGGGATATTCCCTGGTCAGTGAATTTAAATGGTTGGAGAGTGCGATCTATCCGGGTGGCCCGCATTTTTTGGATTGCAATAACCGGCATTGGTGTGGAATCTATTTCATTTGTTGGAATAGAATCAAGAAAAATTATACCGTCACCCAGAAAATCAAAATTATCAAACTTTTTAGTATTGATACCGTGTTTCTTTTCAGTAATGAAGAAGGTGGTAATTTTATTGCTCTTAAGCAGTCGGTGAAGGGATCGCCATGAACCGGATGATCTGAAATCATCCCCATTTGTCAGAACATTCATGGAATCAAATGCAACCCGCTCAGGATTATAGAACTGTATGATCTCCATTATCTCCTCAGATGTCAGCTTCGACATCCCGAATATCTCAAGATACCCATCATCAATGAACTCACCCACATCACATCCAAATCTAAGAAAATGCTGCACAAGCTGTTCAACTCTTTCCTCAAAGGAAAAAAATATGCATTTTTCGCGATTGCGTGCACCTTCAAGAAGTGCCTGCATACAAAATGTGGTCTTACCGGTTCCAGGTGGTCCGGTCACAATAACCAGGAAACCTTTAGGGATCCCGCCTTCCAGAATCTCATCCAGCCCTCCAACTCCGGTAGAAATTCGTTTGATTACGCGATCAATATTTCCCGCATCGAATTTCCCTTTAAACCGCGAACTATCCAGTCCCATAAGAGCTTTTTCAAGAACCAGGTTTTTTGCACCCATTTCCTTTTCATATCTCTCCAGAATCCTTATGGCATCTGAACTTAATGTGGTATGAATAGGTAACTTGTTTCTTGCCATTAAATGAATGTATTGTATAGTCCTTATAAAGCTTTTATGGTTTTATGTTCATAATTTGCTTATTTATGGGGACTCTATGTCCATAGCATAGCCTTTACCAGGCAGAAACTTTCCACGTCCCCGTTTACCGACAATCTCTCCATCCCAGATTATCTCCCCCCTGGAAATGGTTATGTCTGGAAAAATAGCATCCATACCTTCATATGGGGTCCATCCTGCCTTACTGTGCAGATTATCAGCTGATACGGGAACCATTTCACCATGGTTGACTATGATCAGATCAGCATCAAACCCTTCTGCAAATTTCCCCTTGTAATGCCGGTCCAGTCCGAAAATGCTTGCAGGATTTGCACTGGTAACTTCGATCATCCTACCAAGAGGCAAGAGATTCTTTTTTACAGCTGCCAGCATCAGGGGCATCAGGGTCTCCACTCCCGGAACTCCTGATGGAGCACTTTTTATGTCCACATCCTTTTCGTGTTCAAGATGAGGAGCATGGTCAGATGCAATCATGTCCACAGTACCATCGTTGAGTGAATTCAGAAGTATCTTTACACTGGAACGATCTCTTAGAGGAGGATTCATTTTTCCAAAAGATCCAAGGCGATCCCAGTCTTTTGTTGAAAGAAAGAGATGATGCGGGGCAACCTCACAGGTAATGTTCATCTCACCTGATTTTTGGGAAATATATTTCTCTCTGCGGATAAGACCCAGACCCTCTCTGGTACTTATATGGCAGAAATGGGCACGCATCAAATGTGCCTGAAGCATTTTGAGGGCCTGTTCTACAGCTACAGCTTCACACATATTGGACCTTTCCCTGGAATGGGACATCGCAGACATATCATCCTTTAACAGTTTCCGGTTCTTCAGCCTCATAGATTCGTTTTCTGCATGAATACAAGCAACAGCACCAAGATCATGTATGATTTCCAGGGCATGGTTTAACATATCACTGCCAATGTTTAGTTCCCCTGTAGATTCAGCCATGAATATTTCACCAAAGGCAGTAACCCCCAGTTCCCAGAGTTCAGATAGTTTTTCCGTATTCTTGCATACTCCACCATTGATCCCAAAATCCACAATACACTTTCTGCGGGCAGTCTTCAGCTTTTGGTTGAATGATTTCCGGTCGATGGTTGCAGGGATAGTATTTGGATGATCTATCACAGTTGTAATGCCTCCTGCTGCGGCAGAGCAGGAGCCTGTGAACCAGTCCTCCTTATACGTCAATCCAGGTTCTCTGAAATGTACATGAGCATCAATACCCGCAGGAATTGTCAGTCCACCCTTTGCGTCGATCACCCGATCAACATTCGACAGACGGATATCCTTTCCAATCTTTTTGATTTTTCCATCCTCTATAACTATCTCACCTGGCTGGAGGTAATTGTTATAGAACACCTTTGTATTTTTGATGAGTATATCCGGCATAGTAAACAGATAATACGATCTACCTACATATTTTTATTGGAACTACAGAAAAATACCTGTTCCTTGCAATGGAGCAAAGAATAAAATGATCACCCAGTAGCACTTAATAACAGGAAGTTATCAGAAATCAAGCAGGGAACTCTGAGATTTCCGGTTACCTGAATCATGATCTTCAGTTGTTCCTTTTTTTCCCCTCTGCAG
>SKZM01000185.1 GCA_007127385.1 Methanosalsum sp. | reverse complement strand
CGTGCTATAATCTGTACAGGAAAATACATATACCAAAGTCAGAAAAAAAGTTACGGTTTCAGATTTATAATATTCACTGTGTCACCAGAGAGTTCAGGAAAGCATTTAATTTAGATAAGTCAGACATAATAAACAAAGGTATAATTGATGGATAGTGAACTGGAAGAAATACTCAAGAATGAAAATATTGATGTCCTGAAGTGCATGCAATGTGGAGTATGCAGCGCAAGCTGTCCTTCAGGCAGACATATGACACTGAATGTCAGAAAACTGGTTAGAAGAGCTTCTAACAAAGAATTTGATTTTGATGAAGATGATCTGTGGATGTGCACCACATGCTATACATGCCAGGAGAGATGCCCCAGAAAGATCAGAATAGCTGACGCTATACTTGCCATTCGTTCTAAGGCAGTATCAGAAGGGTTCATAAAATCCCAGCACAGAGATGTTGCCCGTATGCTTATTGAAACCGGACATGCAGTACCGATCAATCAGGAAAATATCGACAAACGTGAAAAACTGGGACTTGGAAGACTTCCAGCCACAGTTGCCAGCAGGGACCAGGCACTTGACGATGTGAAAAAACTCCTCGTATCATGTGGTTTTGATATGCTTGTAGAAAATGATTCAAATGAATGATAAACAGGAAAATGAACAATGACAAAAATGGCACTTTTTCTGGGATGTATTGTGCCCAACAGATATCCAGGAATAGAAAAAGCAACAGATCTGTGTCTTGAGAGACTGGGTATTGACTGCATTGAACTTGAAGATGCCTCATGCTGTCCTGCACCAGGTGTGTTCAGATCATTTGATAAAGCTACCTGGCTGACTATCGCAGCTCGTAACATTTCACTTGCGGAAAAGCTGGATCGTGATATACTGACAATATGCAATGGCTGTTATGGGTCACTCAATGAAGCAAATGCTCAGCTAAAGGAACAGCCGCAACTTAGAAAGAAGGTCAATGAGCATCTGCGGAAGATAGGGTTTGAATTCAGGGGTCAGATCAGAATAAGGCATATTATAGAATTTCTTAGTGAAGAACCAGGCCCTGAACAAATTCGGGAGATGGTCACAAATCCACTTAGCCTTAGAGTAGCAGTCCACTACGGATGTCACATGATTAAACCGTCTGAACACCGGATCATTGACAGTGTGGAAAGGCCACATTTTTTTGATGAACTTGTTGAAGCTACAGGTGCTGAAAGTGTCGATTATGCAGATAAGAATGAATGCTGCGGTGCAGGAGGCGGTGTCAGGTCCGGATTGCACGAAAAGTCACTTGAAATGGCAGGCTACAAGCTATCAATAATAGATGAAGCAGGTATAGATTGTATTGTGGATGCATGTCCATTCTGTCACATGCAATTTGACAGCGGACAGGCTGAACTGAATGATCTAAAGGGTACAGAATACAGAATTCCGGTACTGCATTATACACAGCTTCTGGGGCTTGCTTTTGGCTATACTCCACAGGACCTTGGAATTGACCTGAACATCACAGTTGATGAAAATCTTACACATCTTTGGTCCTAAGTTATATCCTGATACAATGACCACCAACCCAGGTACAAAATCCGGATCAAACTGATTTTCTTATCTTTTAGCATTTACAGGTCGAAGAAGGAAATAGGCCACAATGGCACCTGCAATTGCCAGAAGAATCACGTATGGAAATACTCCAATATATTCACCTGTACTGGTTTTAATGAATCCTGCAAGTTGTGGACCAGCTATTGCTCCTGCCCCATATGCAAGAAAGACAACTCCATAACACCGGGGATAATCATATATCCCAAAGTAATGTGCTGTGGCGGTTGGAGCGATTGCAAGCCATCCTCCAAGACATCCCCAAAGAATACTGAAGGCAATTACATACGTTAGCGGGGAAGGGTAGGTCCAGAACATAAATGAAGCTGCTGCAATGAGCAGAAATGAAAGTAATGCAGCCCTTCCTGGCAGCAATCGGTCGGTTAGCCAGCCAAATACCGGCCTGCCTCCCCCATTGAATACAGCAAAAACACCAATCATTGTTGTAGCCAGTGCAGAAGTAACACCAGCAACCTGTGTGCCTACAGGCTGTGCAATCGAGATAGCCATAAGTCCGGCAAGGCATCCAATAAAGTAACATATCCAGAGACCATAGAAAGTAGATGTTCGGACCATGTCGCTCCTGGTATATTCAGATAGATGATCAGCTTCAAAATCCTGAACAACATACCCTGATGGAGACCATCCTTCAGGAGGAAACTTAAGGGGAAGTGCTGACAGAGTTATCACTATCAGAAAGGCTATGCCAAATAGCCTGAAAGTATCCATGACACCCATTAAAGGAATAAGATAGCCTGCTGCGTTTGCACTGATAAATGCTGAAAAACCAAAACCAAGTACAGTCATGCCTACAGCAGTCCCACGCCGGTCTGGAAACCAGCGTGCTGAGACTGCAATAGGAACACCGTAAGCAATTCCAACCCCGATGCCTCCAACTAAACCATATACCAGATAAAGCATTTCAACAGATTGTACTGTAGAAGCAAGCAGCCAGCCAGAACCTGTGAGAAGACCTCCAATGATTGTGGCTTTTCTGGGACCCCATTCATCAATATATCTGCCTGCCAGAGGCATTGTTATAGCAAATGCTGCAAGAAACACAGAGAATGGAAGAAGAACCTCATTTGCAGTTACTTCTATTCCAAGTTCCAGAAAGAAATGGTCAGTGAGAGGCTCAACAAAAACACTCCATGCATAGATACTTCCAAGACAGATGTTTATGACCATGCCAAGAAAAACCATTATCCATCGACCATTTTCTGCATGAATTCCAATGATATTCCCATCAATTTTTTCAGCATCTGAATTCACCCCTTAATTGCCCCCTTTATCACTGACAGATAGAACTGTTCTGCTGGTAATTTAATTAATCTGCATTGCTATTTAATTTATTGACATGATCAATGTATCGTTAGTGATATATGACCATCAAACCTAATTTAAGTATAGGAGGCCTTATGGATGTCAGATATATACAGATACTTAAAAAGTTCATTTGATGGTGAAGAAAAGAAAGAAACCAAACATGATATGGATGTGTTCAGGAACTCCGAGGAACTTGCAACAGAATATGGGATCGAGTATGATGGAGCATCTTTTGTACCCTATGACATGAATATGGTAGATTCAGTATTTTCAGCCGCTATCGAGCTTTTGACAAATGTGGGAATATACTGCACAGATACTGGCAGATCGATCAAAATTGATGAAGAGGACATTCTTAAGTCCCTTGGCACACCCAAAACCCTTGAAATCGGGAGTTCCCGGGAAAAAATAAATGTAATTGGACGTTCACCAATGGACCCGCAACCACCTGTAATAATCGGAGGTCCTATGGGAGGTACGGTCTCTGAAAAGAATTTCTTAAATCTTCACATCAGTTCTGCAATAGAGCCTATTATACAGGGAATTTATGCAGGCGCCCTGGAAAGCATGAGTTACGGACCAATAAAAGCAAAGAGTCCTGAAGAAATGTTTGCAACATTGGAAGAAGCAAGGCTTGAAAGGCTGGCTACCAAAATATCAGCAAGGGAAGGACTTGCCTTGTTTGGACCCGGTACTCCCACCATTTCACAGGCATATATGCTGGTTTCCTCCAATGAACTATATTCCAGAAATGATGTACAGGAAGTTTATCAGCTGGATGAATTGAAAACGGACTTTGAAACATTCTACAAATCAATATTCCATGAAGAACATGGAAATAATTTCCTCAGTGGTCAATGCCCGGTCTTTGGAGGTACATGTATAGGATCGGCTGAAGGGCTTGCAATCGTTGATGTTGCAGAAACAATACAGTCCAGATTAGTCACCGGAGCAAGTCTTCATGCATCAGGTGCGGTTCACATGAATACAAATTCATCTTCAGCAAAGGAAATATTGTGGGCATCCAATATATCATCTCTTGCAATCTCCAGGAATATGAGTCATCCAACTGCCAGGTACTACTGGAATCTTGCAGGCTGCTGTACTGACATGATGTTCTATGAAACCGCAGCCCAGGCAATCGGAGATACTGTATGTGGAAGAGAAATGCTGATAGGACCTGTCGGTGGCAGAGGTGCAAGGGCAGACCACTCAACAGGTCTTGAATCCAGGTTTATGGGAGAAATTAGCAGAATTGCCCTTAGTATGGACCTTGCAGAAGCTGATGAAATAATTGGCATGATATACTCTAAGTATGAAAAAAGATTATCTAACGCTCCTGAAGGAAAACCATTTGATTCATGTTATATTGTTAACTCGGGCTATGACATGAGACCTACAGATGAGTACATGAAACTCTACTCAGAAATTGTTACAGAGATTGAGGAGTATTATTGAAACAACGCTCCTTTTAATATTTTTAAAAAATAATCTTCCTGCAAAGAGATAGTTGATGCTATGAAACAAACAATTCCAAACATCGAGGACCTTATCTTCAGAAACGGTTGTGAGAGTGAGTTCAGGGATATCTATGAATTTGTGCCACAATGCAGGCCTCTTGGAAATTATACAATGGACTTTTACAGGATAATGCTTAGATATAATTCAGATAGCTGTTTTGTAGTAGAGTATAATGAAGAGATTGTGGGCTGGATACTTTCAATGGTATCGCTTAACAGAAGTGATACCTGTTTTCTCTGGCAGATAGGTATCAAGCCCTCACTTCAGAATCATGGTATTGGCAATCCCTTTCTCGGGTATGCTGAAAGAAAATTTGAAAATTTTGGATGTTCACGGGTCGAACTTACTATCGGACCGGATAATCTAAGGTCACAGAGATTTTTTGAGAAAAATGGATACTCCAATATAAGTGAAACTGCAGGAGAAACCATTGTGATCAATGGAAATACTGCAATAAAGGATTACTACCGTCCAGATGGTCACTACATGCTCTATGAAAAATACCTGTAAGCTTATACTGACCAAAAGTTTAACATACTATATTGCATTTTCAAATATTGTATATGAGGGCGTGTGGCCTAGTCAGGATATGGCGGCAGCCTCCTAAGCTGTAAATCGGGGGTTCAAATCCCTTCACGCCCGCCATAAAAATTCTTATTCTAAAATTGCTGTACGGAGAATTAAGATATTGCTAAGGAAAGCTGTTATTGACGATATTAAACCAATGAAAAAAATCATTGATAATTATGCAAAAAAGGAACTGATGCTGCCAAGATCCCTCAGCGAGCTGTATGAGTCCATACGTGATTTTTACGTATATGAAGAGAACAACGAGATAATTGGCTGCTGTGCCCTGCACGTTGTATGGGAAGATCTTGCAGAGATATTATCCCTGGCAGTGATCGCTGAACACAACAAAAGAAAGATTGGAAGCAGTTTATTGAAGGCCTGTATAGATGAAGGGTACACACTTGGTGTAAAAAAGGTATTTACACTTTCATACG
>SKZM01000030.1 GCA_007127385.1 Methanosalsum sp. | reverse complement strand
TAATTGATATTGGGAATAATAAGGTTCTCATTGTTGCAGAAGATCCGATATTTATGATCCCAAAACTTCCACTTGACATATTTGGGTGGTGTACGGTTCATATTGGGGCCAGTGATGTGGCTGTTATGGGTGTAAAACCTGAGTATATGACCTATTCTCTGCTGCTGCCACCCGGAACTTCTGATGATGATCTGCGTATAATTGTGGATTCTATCCACAATGCAGCCCTTGAACTGGGTATTTCTATAGCAGGAGGACACACCGGCTATTATCCTGGTTTTACTTCTCCGACCATTGGAGGGATTACGGTTTTCTCGGTAGCTGACAGAGATAGGTTTGTAACTCCGGCAGGAGCTGTTCCGGGTAATGATATCATTCTGACAAAAGGTCCTGCCATTGAGACTGCAGGTATACTCTCAGTACTTGGTGAGACAGAACTGGAGAATAACTACTCATCTGAGCTGATAGATAAGGCAAAGGCTCTCAGCAAACAGATGACTGTGGTAGCTGATGCCCTGATTGCTATGGACGAAGGTGGTGTTACTGCCATGCATGATGCTACTGAAGGTGGGGTTATAGGTGGTCTTGCAGAGATTGCAGATGCAAGTGGTGTTGGCATGACTGTTGATGAGAATTTGTTCGTATATCCTGATGAGGTTCGCATGGTCTGTGAAGCATTTGATATAGATCCTGTCAAAGCGATAGCTGAAGGCTCCCTGCTGATCACTGCAGATGCCGGCTTTTCAGACAGGATAATCAGTGCTCTAAGCAGGAAGGGAATTGCAGCTTCGGTTATTGGCAGTGTGACCGACGATCCGGGTACACGTATCATGCAGCGAATGGATGGATCTGAAATACCTCTTGAAGTACCTGATCAGGACCCATTCTGGCCGGTTTTTTTTGAGCAGGTAGAAAAAATATCCGAATAAGTTCCTGAAAGCAATCTCCGCTGGAATCAAACCCTGAAGACAGCCTCTTTTATGATATTGCTTTTCACAGAATATTTATATTTTCATGAGACTTTTGCTCTGTGTACAACCTGAAATAAAACTATAAATAAAAAGCCGGTCATTTACTTTTAGTAGTATTTGAAATAATCGCTGGCAACTAGCGGAGGCGCAGGAGATCAATTGATGTTTTTTTTTGAAAACGTATTTTATGAGATATCCATTCTTATTCTGCTTGCTACTGTTTTTGGTGCCATAATGCTGCGACTTCGTCAGCCGCTAATTGTTGCTTTTATTGTGATTGGTATTCTGGTAGGTCCCAGTTTTCTGGGGTGGATTGAAGCCACAGAAGAGGTTGAACTGCTGGCAGAGATGGGGATTGCAATTCTTTTATTTGTGGTTGGTCTAAAGCTTGACCTGCATCTGATACGTACCATGGGGCCTGTGGCAGTTGCGACAGGAATGGGTCAGGTGATCTTTACGTCTGTTGTTGGCTTTTTTATTGCCACTGGACTGGGCCTGTCAACAATATCGGCTATATATGTAGCAGTTGCGCTGACATTCTCAAGTACCATTATTATTGTCAAGCTGCTGTCAGATAAAAAAGAGATCGATGAACTCCATGGACGAATTGCAGTGGGATTCCTGATAGTGCAGGATATTGTAGTGGTGCTTGTGATGATCGGATTATCTGCACTGGGGGCAGGAACAGCTGCAGAGGATGAAATTGTAAGGGAAGTATTGTTCCTCATGCTGACAGGTTTTGCTTTTCTTGGTGCAATAGGTTTAATGATGATTTTTGTAATCCCGATACTCATGCGCCACCTGGCAAAATCTCAGGAACTTCTGGTACTCTTTGCAATTGGCTGGGCTCTTTCCCTGGCCTCAATTGGTGATTTTCTCGGGTTCAGTAAGGAAGTTGGTGCATTCCTTGGAGGCGTTTCTATTGCTTCAACCCATTTTCGTGAAGCAATAGGGTCCCGGCTGGTGAGTGTACGTGATTTTCTTCTGCTGTTTTTCTTCATTCACCTCGGATCCCAGCTGGACATGAGCATACTGGGTGCCCAGGTGGTCCCTGCAATCATACTCTCTCTGTTTGTCCTCATTGGCAATCCAATTATTGTGATGACAATCATGGGCTTTATGGGGTACAGAAAGAGAACCGGTTTTCTTGCAGGACTCACAGTTGCCCAGATCAGTGAATTTTCATTGATCCTGGCAGCCCTTGGTTTGACCCTGGGGCATATAGGTACTGATATTGTTGGTATGATCACTCTGGTGGGTCTTATTACAATTGGTACTTCCACTTACATGATCATATACTCCCATCAGCTCTATGATCGGTTAGCTCCCTGGCTTAGTATATTTGAACGCAAGTCCCCTTCTAAAGGTCGATCACATCTTGATGACCTGGAAGATGTGGATATAATTTTATTTGGTATGGGACGCTTTGGAAGCAATCTTGGCAAGAATCTGCATGTAAGGGGTAAAAAAGTATATGGAATTGATTTTGATCCCCGGATCATTGATCACCTGATGGATCTCAACTACAGGGTGCAGTATGGTGATGCGGAGGATATGGAGTTTTTGGATACTCTACCTATCCACAGGGCCAGCTGGATTGTCAGTGCAATACCCCAGCGTCATACAAACCTCACTCTTCTGAGGGCATTGCGCTCTCATGGTTATGATGGCAAGATAGCACTCACATCTCATAATGAAGCCGACGCTTCGTTCTTTTATGCTGAAGGCGCAGATATTGTGTTCATGCCGTTTGTTGATGCAGCATCCCATGCTGCAGACAGGCTGGCATGAATCTGATGTAAAATATAGTGACATCTACTGAAAAATAAATCTAAAGTGAAGGGCCTATATATTTCTGGACGAAATCAGTACCCTGATCAGAATTGAACTCCGGAATATCCCAGTTCTGCACAACCCTGCTGCGTGTTGTCAGGGTTTTTTTGTTCAATTTCGGGTTGAATCCTTCAATAGTATATCTCTCTTTATGCAAGACGATCCCTCTTCTCTGCCAGAGAGGGAGTTTTGCAAGATTGGTACCCCTTTCAAACATAAGTTCATGAATATCAGAAGACTTTTTTCCCTTTAAGAATGATGATGCTTCATCAGGGCTCATTCCTTCTTCAAGCAGTGTATAATATCCATAGGAACTTACAAAATTCCTCCATGCTTCGCTCTGTCTCCAAATCAGGTACTCCTGGATATTATGCTGATTTAAGGGAATTATTCTGGAATCAAAGGCAACCGGTCTCTCAAGACCAAGTTCTATCGCCAGTGCGCTGCTTATATAACTTGGGATAATCGAATCCAGTTTTTCTATCCTGCCATCGAATTCCAGTTCAGTGAACAGAAAACTGACCTCGTCTGAGAATGTATAGGCAAAGAGGGGATTTAATCCACTATGTTTAAAAAAAAGTTCTGCAGAATTTGCCATTGCCTGTGAAAACCTTTTATCATAAGGTTTCTTGAATCCAAATTGTGATAGTGCCTTTTTAAAGTTTCTACCATCAATTCGCACGATCACAGGCGGCAAACACCGGATATCTGCATATATCTCACGTATTTTCATATAATTATCGGATTCAGGCTTCCTGTTCTTCCACCTTGGTTTTCTTTTTGAACCTTGAAAATATATCTCTGATCAGCACGATATCAGCGGCAGTTATCACCCATCGGTATGGTATGATCACTCCTTTCCCCTGTACATCGAACAGGTCCCTGTTTACCTCAGATATTGCAATACCTCTAACCTTCCTTTCATTTGTATCAAGTACAATGTCGCTGATCTTTCCAACATAAGTTCCTGAATTAGTATATACATTCAGTCCAAAAAGCGATGTTATTTCTATGAGCATTATATCCCCTGGCAAAATTTAGCTTTTCATTATTATTTCTTTATTACGTATATACCAGTCATTAATAAACATATAGTTTATGAATTTATTTGTTAAATATTTACTCCAATTCCAGCAGTTCTACGCTTTCCTGAATATTAACCACTGATTTTGTAAGTAATCCTTTCTGTTTGTCAGTAAGTTTGAGATCGATTATATCCTCAACTCCCTCCCTGCCTATTTTTGCAGGCACCCCAACGTAGACTCCATCGTATCCGTATTCTCCTTTAAGATATGCAGTTGCAGGCATTATTCTTTTTGAATCTCTGATCACAGACTCTACCATATGTGTTATAGAGGCTGCAGGTGCATAGAAAGCACTACCATTCTTGAAATACTTAACAATTTCAGCTCCACCGTTTATTGTTCTATCAACAAGTTCCTGTATTGTATCTTCATCCATCAATTCTGTTATTGGAACGCCTGAGACGGTTGTATACTGTGGAAGTGGGAGCATCAGATTGTCGTGACTTCCAATGACCATTGCACTTACATCTTTCACAGAACATCCAAGTTCCATTGCTACAAAAGTTGCAAACCTGGTGGAGTCAAGCATACCTCCCATTCCAAATATCCGATTGCTGGGCATGTCCAGAACCCTGGATGCAAGATATGTCATAGGATCAAGTGGATTTGTGACCACAATAACCACTGCATCAGGAGCGTATTCTGTAATATTGCTACAGACATCTTTTATTATATTCGAATTTATTTTCAGCAGGTCCCTGCGGTCCATGCCAGGTTTACGGGGAACTCCTGCAGTAATAACAACCACATCAGATCCTGCAATATCATTGTAATCGTTTGTACCAAGAATATGGGTGTCATATCCCATAAGGGGGGCTGACTGCATGAGGTCCAGTGCCTTTCCCTGGGGAATTCCTTCTACAATATCTACCATTACAAGGTCTCCCATTTCAAGCTCCGCCATTCTCTGGACTGCAGTGGCACCAACATTACCTGCACCAATAACTGTAATTTTTTTCATTATAATCCTCCGGAAATATATCCATTTTAAACAAGTAAACAAATAAGGTTTAACTTTGATATTGAATATTAGATATCAGAATAATAAACGGCAATATAAATTATTTACCTTATATTCTTCATTGTATCATTCAAATCTATAAATCCCTGTCTCACCAATCATTTTTAATACTGTTGAATAACATAAAATCCTTGTGTTAGAGTCTATGGATGATAGATCTCAAATTTCAGTCGTTCCTTTTGAGAGGTCTCATATACCTGCAGTCTGCAAAGTATTCCTGTCTACCTTTGCGGATGAGGCATTTACAAAACATATCTTTGATCTGACCTCGCTGGAGGCAAAAAGGGCGCTTAGTAAAGCCCTGTCTTACAGATTGCATTCATATATTGACATTTCACATCCAGTTTTTGTCGCAACGGTTGATAATGAGATAATAGGATTTGCAGTGGCAAGTGCAGACTCCACAAAGCTTCCCTTTAAGCGATCAGTATCCCAGGCATCAATACTTTTTCTGCATCTGCTTCATTTATTGAGATATATGAAGTTCAGGAATATGTACAGTATATTTAAGCTGGCCAGAAAACCCGATAATTTGAATGGTCCATATATTTT
>SKZM01000110.1 GCA_007127385.1 Methanosalsum sp. | reverse complement strand
TGCTATTTTTCCATGTGATTGTTCAAAGTTATCTATACTATACTCAATCAGCTTAATTAAAAGATCAGCATCATTTTCAGCATTCATTGCGTATTTTGTATCAACTTCCTTCCAGTTATACAATTCACAGTTTCCTACAATCTTCCCTCTGTAAACTATAGGCTGTGCAGCAAAATTAACAAGTGAATGAAGATTTTGACCCATGATCCCAATTCTATCTTTATGAACTTTCAAAGTATCAATATCTGCAGAGTATTCCACCCAGTTCACACCACATACTCCACAACCGTCCTGACCTCTGTTTTGAAGTATTGAGAGGGATCTCATAGCATATATCCAGTTATCAGGATCATTAAAAAAACCAACAATTGCACACATATCCAGACCATATTTGTGAACTACTCCGCACTATTTATTGCTACCGCAATTATTATTCAATAGATATCAGGGTCATCCTGAATGATTGGACAAAAAGCCATATAACTGATTGAATCCATTTCTCAGTTACAAAAATGTCCTGCCAATAGATTAAAATTAAATTCTAGAATATGTAAATGATATGCAATGTTGCCTACAAACAAGAAGTATCTGAAACTCTATCTCTACCATGCAGATCAATGTCATCCAAAAAAGTGTACCGGGAAAAAACTTGCCCGTTTTGATCTAATAAATTTGTTCAAAAATGTGAACAGAATCCCTCCTGGATCAATTTTACTTGATCCAATGGCAGAAAAAGCAATCTCTCCTGCGGATAACATCACAAAGGGAATTACTGTCCTGGATTGTTCATGGGAAAAGGTAGAAGAAATATTTCCCCTCCTGCAGAAAAAAAGAATGCAACACAGAGCTCTCCCATTTCTGGTAGCAGCAAATCCGGTCAATTTCGGAAGACCATTCAGGCTAAACTCTGGAGAAGCATTTGCTGCTGCGCTATATATATTGGATTATAAGGAGCAGGCAGAAGAACTTCTTTCCAAGTTCAAGTGGGGAAAGACCTTCTTTGATCTTAATAAGCAGCTACTTGAAGAATATTCAAACGCCAGAGACAGCTCTGAAATTATCAGAATACAGGGAGAATATATTTGAGTTTTTATTCTGAATACACATTATGAGGTTGTAAAAAATGAAAAAACCACATATTGGTATCATTGGGGCAGGCACATGCAGTCCTGAAGTATCCGGAATAGCTGAGGAAGTTGGTAAGAATGTAGCAGAAATGGATGCAATACTTATCTGCGGAGGACTTGGAGGGGTGATGGAAGCTGCGTCCCGGGGTGCAAAAATAACTGGAGGAATGACTGTAGGAATATTGCCAGGTGAGAGTTGCAGGGATGCAAACGAGTATATTGACACAGTAATAGTTACAAATATGGGACATGCACGAAATGTATTGATCGCTCATTCAAGTGATGTACTTATTGCGGTCGATGGCGAATATGGCACACTTTCTGAAATAGCACTGGGTTTAAAGATTGGTAAACCTGTAATAGCACTCAATTCACAGTGGAAAATAAAAGGGGTTAGGATTGCGTCTTCCGCAAAGGAAGCTGTGAAAATGGCATTTGAGAGTATCCATGGACCTGACCACCACATATCCTGAATTTCATTTCAGTATTTTCCCAGCAGTTTTGCAATAGATCTGTGTACTCCATGAATGCTGAAATTTTTCCCAAGGTACATCATCGGACATTTTCCTATTATACACTCAACATCAGAGGTTCTGCACATTTCCTTGACCTTATCGGTATCAGTTCTCCAGTGAATCCATATTTTTTTCACCCCTTTTTTCTCTAGAGGTTCGATTATATATCCAGGGTCTGTTTCCTTTAGTCCTATAATCGCATTTTCAATTCCTTCAGGAATATCTGCGATTCTGGTAATTTCAGCAGACTCCGGATTCTTTGAAACATCGGCCACATATACTGTTTTACCCCTTTTTTTGAGTTCATCAACTGTCAGTTTCATAGCAGGTTTTGTTCTGTCAGTAACAACTATAAAAGTATCCTGATCCAGAAAATTTTCTTCTTCTAACATATATTTTAACTCCTGAGATTACTGAGGATAAATTATTGGTGGTAAAATATTGTCAGAGGACACTTATAAATGAACCGTAGTACTTTCAGACTACCTTTCTTAAGACTAAAATTTAGACAAGGATTTCAGATTGATGGAATGTACAAAAGTTTATTTAATGCGACCCAAAACCTTTTATTATAGAAAATGTGTTCAACAACTAAAGTTTAGCCTGACGAAGGGTTGAACTATATTATATAAATAAGTTGATTCAAACAAGAAACTAACGGAGCTATCAATGCATCTTATTATTGCGGAAAAGAACATTGCTGCAAAAAGGATTGCCTCAATACTTGCACCAAAAAAACCCAAACAGTCGAGAGTTAATGGTGTGGATACCTACCAATTCAAAAATGAAGAAGAAACTGTTGTTATCGGATTGAGTGGACATATTGTTACAGTTGATTTCCCTCCGCAATATAAAAACTGGCAAAAGGTTGAGTCCCGGGAATTGATTGATGCTGAAATAGTTACAGTTGCGACCCATTCAAAAATTGTTTCTGTTCTTAAGAAAATGGCTAAGAAAGCAACACATGTAACAATTGGTACTGATTATGATCGTGAAGGTGAGTTGATTGGTGTTGAAGCATTAAATATACTCAAAAAAGCAAATCCGAATCTTAAATTTGACCGTGTCAGGTATAGTGCAATTACTCCAAAAGAAATAAACGACTCGTTTTCAAATCCGGTCTCAATTGATTTCAATCTTGCTGCAGCAGGACATTCAAGACAGGTCATAGACCTTGTATGGGGAGCATCGCTTACCAGATACCTATCACTTGTTTCCGGCAGACTTGGAAATATGTTCCTGTCTGTTGGAAGAGTTCAGTCACCCACACTTGCCATAATTGTAGATAGAGAAAAGGAGAGGGACGATTTTGTTCCAAAGCCATACTGGGAAATAGATGCGCTGCTGGAAGATAAAAATAGAAATGAAGTCTTGGCCAGTCATTCAAAGGGAAGGTTCTGGGATAAAGACGAAGCAGATACCGTAATGGAAAAAGTCAATAATACCAGAGAAGCAATTGTATCCCATATACGCAAATCCAGCAAAACCGATAAACCTCCAACTCCATTCAATACAACAGAGTTGATCAGTGCAGCCAGCTCAATAGGATTTACAGCCTCTAATGCAATGCGTATCGCCGAGTCTCTTTATACCAATGGTTATATTTCATATCCAAGAACTGATAATACTGTTTATCCTGCTTCTCTGGATCTTAGGGCACAGATAGAAATATTTACCTCAGGAATATTTAAAGAGTACGCCAACGAACTTCTTAAAAAGAAGGAGTTGATTCCAACCCGTGGTAAAAAGGAATCTACTGATCATCCACCAATATACCCGGCTTCATATGCTAAAAAGTCAGAGCTTAATGAGCAGGAATGGAAATTATACGAACTGGTGGTCAGAAGGTTTTTTGCAACATTTGCAGAACCTGCTCGCTGGGAAACCATGCGTATCAAATTTGAAATAAATGAAGAGGAATTCAAATCCAGTGGTGCCAGACTTGTAAGTGCCGGCTGGAGATGGTATTATCCATATAATGCTCCAGAGGACAGATTGCTTCCTCAAATGGAAGAAAAAGACAAACTTATTGTTAAAAATATTGATATGGTGGATAAGGAAACAAAACCTCCTGGAAGATATGGGCAGGGGAGGCTAATACGTTTAATGGAAGAACTGGGACTGGGAACAAAAGCTACCCGGCATGAAACCATCAGTAAATTATATTCAAGGACATATGTTCACGGAAGTCCCCTTATCCCAACAAAAACAGCATATGCGGTCATTGAAACACTGGAAAAGTATGCTCCAACAATCACAAAGCCTGATATGACCAGCAAACTGGAACAGGATATGGATAAAATTGCAGAAGGTGAAATTACTGAAGATAATGTAATTGATGAATCAAGAGAGATGCTGCAGTCTATATTTACTGAATTTGAAAAATACCAGGACAAAATAGCTGAATCTCTCAGAGCCGGCCTTAGAGAAGATAAGATTGTGGGGTCGTGTCCAGAATGTAATTCCAAGCTGTCAATCAGGCGATCAAGGAGAGGATCACGTTTTATAGGTTGCACTAACTATCCTGATTGTACATTTTCACTTCCTCTTCCAAAAAGCGGACAGATAATTGTAACAGACAAATCATGTGATGAACATGGATTATATCATGTGAGAATAATTTCAAAAGGGAGAAGACCCTGGAATCTTGGATGCCCTCAGTGCAATTTCCTTGAATGGCAGAAGTCACAGAATAACGAGAATCAGGAGAATAAGGATAAAGGCAGCAGCAAAAATGATTACAAAAAAAATGTCCCGCCCAGTAAAAAAAGCTCGGATAAAGTAACAGAAATTTCCGGTATTGGTAAGGTTACAGCAGAAAAGCTGGATGAAGCTGGAATAGTGAAAATAGGAGACCTACTAAATGCAGATGCAACGGAAATATCCAAAAAAACCAATATTTCCGTAAAGAAAATTAAGAACTGGCAGAAAATTGCAGTTCCCGATAGACAAAATTAGATACAGGATGACAGATTGTGTTATTACAGTTCAAAGGCGGATGCCGGGAAGTAGGACGATCGGCACTTCTTGTAAATGAAGAAATACTGATAGATTATGGTCTAAACCCAGGGGACAGTTTCCAGTATCCATTAAATGACCTTCATCCCAGGTCAGTTCTAATATCTCATGGTCATCTGGATCATTGTGGAGCAGTACCATCACTGATCGACATATATCCGGACATATTCATGACACCACCTACACTGTCTTTTTCAAACCTTCTTGCACGAGATACAATTAAAATCGCTGAATCCATGGGATATTATCCACCCTTTGACAGGGAAGATTTGAGAATATTTATGAATTCAGTAAAAAAGGTTGACTTTGATGTTGAATTCAGTGCTTCAGGATACACGTCAACATTTTATAATGCAGGTCATATACCAGGCTCTGCTTCAGTATATCTTAATTCACCTGATAACGAATCTCTTTTCTACACAGGAGATATAAATACTCTTGATACAAGACTTGTGACAGGTGCAGACCAGTTCCCGGATGCGGATACTCTTATCATTGAAAGTACCTATTACGGCGAGAATCATCCTTCCAGAAAAGATACGGAATCAGCATTTATAGAATCGGTACAGGAAACACTTGATATTGGAGGAAATGTGATCATTCCTGTGTTTGCCATAGGAAGAACTCAGGAGATACTGATGATGCTTGATGCCCACAATATTAATGCATATGTGGATGGGATGGGAATTGACGCCTATAAAATTATAATGAAACATCAGGAATATGTAAAAAACCCGGTACATTTAAAGAAAGCATTTAAAAATGCTTCTGTTGTTAAACCACATAAAAGAGCAAGAATACCAAAGGACCCATCGGTAATAGTTACAACATCCGGAATGCT
>SKZM01000014.1 GCA_007127385.1 Methanosalsum sp. | reverse complement strand
TTTAACCGGATCAGCCTTCTTCTCTCCTCACTCACCTGGGACAGATCCTTTCCAAGAAGTCCGTAAGCATCAGCCCGACACTGTCTGCAGTGTTTCATCTGGCTCACAAATTCCTCACATGCCTTCTGAGCCTTTGCCCTTTCCTCCGTAGTAGGTGCTCTCAGGGATGAAAACTCACCCTGTGGGATCATCGGAATGATATTCATGATATACACTCCCATTTCACTCATTTTTCGGGCAATATCCACCACATGGTCATCATTGATGGTAGGAATAAGTACAGTATTGATCTTCACAACAATACCAGCATCCACAGCGGCCCTGATACCTTCCATCTGGCGCCGGTGAAGTATCTTTGCTGCTTCCGGACCTCTGTAGATCTTTCCTTCATGCACTATATGAGAATATATCTTCTCCATGATCTCAGGATCAACCGCATTAACGGTAACTGTAAGAGTGGATATATTCAGACGTACCAGATCATCTACCCTGTCAGGAAGAGCCAGGCCATTGGTGCTCATACACAGAAGAAGATCAGGAAACTCATTCTTAACCAGTTCAAGGGTTTCAAATGTCTCATCATTTGCCAGTGGGTCTCCAGGTCCTGCAATTCCCACCACCTTGATATATGGGTGTTCACTTAGCACATTTCGAAGTTTGGAGACAGCCTCTTCGGGAGTTAGAACTTCACTGGTAACCCCTGGTCTGCTCTCGTTGACACAGTCAAACTCACGTACACAGAACCTGCACTGGATATTGCATGCAGGCGCAACAGGAAGATGTATCCTTCCATATTTGTGCTGGGCTTTTGGATCATAGCAGGGATGATCAGCTATCTTTCTTAGAACGTCACTGCCCTCATACCCGGGACATTCTGATATTTCCGAATGTCTGCTATCTCCCTGAGCCGTCTCATTTTCTTTATCTGGCATCTTATTCTCCATCAGTAAAAGAAATCACAGTACAATTAAAATCCACCTATAAGTTAGCATCCATTCATTGATATATGTTTTGCAAATACATGAGTTTCATTCAATTGAACTTAATTCACACCATTTATTGTGGCCTTCCCACACCTTTACAGATAGAGGATACCCCAGCTCGTTACTCAGCTCTGAATGGATATGTTCACATATATTCTCTGCACTGGGATAATCAAGGATATCATTTAGAAGAACATGGTCATAGGCACTGAGTGTATCCTTGATTTTCTTTTTCATGTCATAGAAGTCCATTACCATTCCACTATCCTTCTTTTCACCTTCAATAACCACTTCAACCCTATACGTATGTCCATGCACAATCCCACAGGATTCATGAGCAGGCAGGTAATGTGCGCTATCTATATGTTCTATAATTCCAAGTTTCATTTTGCTCATTAGAGACACCCTAGCATTTTATGAGTCTGCGGTATTATTCTTGCATCTACGGTATCAAGTAATCGGTCCTGAATATCAAGCAGTACCCTGACATCAGCAGTGTCTGGACTGTTGGTCACAGGCTGTAAGACCACACAGGATACATAATCAGATATTGAATCCACCACACTGGACAGAAGTTGCAGATCAGTATCCCCTGATATCACTATTTTGGAAAAGCAGATCCTTTCAGAAGTGTTCCTGAGTTGCCTGAAGCAGCTGATTGTACTGTCAAGATGGTTATCCAGTTCAGATCCAGCCATCTTATCTATGATCTTTATATCGCCTGACACATATGCCACTTTATCCCGGATATTTCGAGCAGCATCCGGGAGTGTCATATTTGATTCAAGATATAGCGGATACGAGGTCTGCATGTGTTTTATAAAATCACTGTACAGAAGAGGCTCACCTCCTGTCAGTGACACAGAATGTATGTTATTAAACCCTGATATCAGGGAATCAACCTTTCCAGCTGTCAGGGGATTGGACATATCTTCAAATGCAAAGGTACCGGGTTCAGGTTCAAACCGGCACTGAGCTGCAATTTCCTGTGGAGTATCACAGTAAGGGCATGACAGATTGCAGCCAGAGAACCGCACAAATACCTGTCTTGTCCCCACATAGGGTCCTTCCCCCTGCACCGAACAAAAAATCTCACTTATCGGAGCCTGCATCAGATCACATCCAATGGTCTTGATTTTCGAAGATCCCTTTCAATATCCTTAAATTCCATACAGTAACGATCACATATCTCTTCCATCAGTGAATATATATCGTCTTCTTTGATCCCTGCCATTTCCAGACTTGCATAATGTTCATGTACTATATTCATTCCAAAATGGAATTTCTGGGATACGGGTGAAACACTGGCAATTGATACAGATAGTTTCCGGCCATTGAAAAAGAGATCATCCCCATTGCGTTCTGTTACCAATCCATATTTGGAAAGTATTTCAGATACTATCAGAACAAATAATCTCTGCCTTGCATAAACAAGCTTCAGATCAATGGAATCAAAATGTTCGCAAATGAAATGTATCATATCAGGTGACTGTATTGACTCATCCAATACCCTATCCTCCAGATCTATCATATGCTCAATACTGACATCACATGGCCCCCTGAATGCAATGATAGTGTCATCAAGAGAGCGGGTGTTTTCATAGGCCCACAATGAGGATATCTGATGACCATCATAACTTACCTCATCTTCCAGAACAATATATTTCACAGACCATACCTCCTGTCAGTCCTGATCATTTAACGTTCCGAATCTTAAAAGAAGAGGATCCTGAACACCGGCATTTTCAAATGCCATTTTTCGTCTTATACAACTCTCACAGACACCACATGGTTTCTCACCATCATGATAGCAGCTCCAGCTCCACTCAAATGGTGCATTGATCTCAAGCCCCCTTGTCACAATCTCTGTTTTATTGCAGTCTATCAATGGAGCTATTACCTCAACTCCGTTCTTTGTGGAATATGATAGGGACATATTAACAGCCTCCAGGAAATAAAGGGAATTATCAGGAAATGTTTCGGCTTCCTCGCCATTAAATCCAGATACTATATACTCACAGTCCATGCTCTCTGCAAAGCTGGCAGCTATATTGATCATAGCACCGTTTCTATTTGGAACCCATACCTGCTTTGCTGAATATTCTACAGTTTCCGGCGAACCAGAAAGAATGTCATCCTCTGAAATATGTGGAATATCCGCATTCCTGTTCACAAGGGAAGTATCAGTAATCTCAGCCAGCCAGTCCAGCTCGATTACTTTATATTCAATATCAAAATGCTCACATATTCTCCTGGAAAATTCGATCTCACGTCTGGCTGCACGCTGTCCGTAATCAAAAATAAGTGCCAGTACAATATCCATATTTTCGTTTGCAGAAGCTGTTGCCACAACAGAATCAAGGCCACTGCTTAATAATGATATAGCTCTCATGTTCCCATCTCATATGATTTGGATGTTGTTGAGCAGGACTATTATTTAACAGTAGCGAAATACCGGCCCTGAAAAAACCTGAATATGTTCAAAAATAAAAAATCAGGAGAGAAATATAAAGAACATAAATTTAGAATCCATCAGCAGGTTCAGTCTGAAGAAGCCATATTCAGCACTGATATCTGATTAACTGAGAATGAATGCAATGCCATATCAACAAACCCATTTTCATCCATCTCAGTAAAATGAGCACCTGTATTTTCATTACCATCAGTCATTTCATCCATGTACCTTTCTTCATCATATTCCAGGCAGCCGGTTGTAAATACAGCACCCACAGCACCAAAGATTATTGCAACAAATATAAGTTTCATGTGCATGATTCTATCCTTCCTTATAGTCAGATATCAGGAAATTATGTTCCATATATAATCAGGAAGATTCTACCATAAATAGTTACTTGTGATGATTTTTGAATGTTCATTCCACAATAACGGTTCCTCTTTGAGTAGTAACTATACACACATAATCATGCTGGCCCTTTGATTCAAACGTGCGGGTGAAGGTTTCATTCACTTCTATTATTCCAGAATCAAAATCAGGTCCTAGCAATCTACTAACCCTTGGGCCATTATTGATCCATCTGACAGTATCTCCTTCAGAGATAGTCACATTATCCGGATTTATCGTAAACGATTCAATGACAATATCCACATATTCATCACCATTGTCATTATTCATACCATCCAGTGGCTCACCATTATCCAGGCATCCCATTGAAAGAGAAATACCTGTTATGATCAGTACAAGCAGTACAAGCGTTCCTTTTGCGTTCATTATTTACCCACTCCTATTCATATTATCTATAGCCATTATATTATCCATAGCTATTAGAATGTTATTCTGAAATCCTATAATAAATAGTTATCCTATATGGATTGCAGATAACTGCCTTTATTGGAGAGAATGTTCTGAATCTTAAAAAATAATTGATTTCTGTATAATTTTTGCATGTTTGAACACATGAATCTATATGATTTGTATCAGATATCCCTGTAGAAATTATTGTCAACAGATTATTTAAGGTCATTGTCAGATATAATAATGGATGGTATATCATGACTAATTTCTTCAATCCTGAAATGGAAACAATGCCCCGCAGTGACCTGGAAGCAATGATAGATGAACGGATAAAATATACTGTACAGTATGCAGCTGATAACTCGCCTTTTTACAGAAAATGGTTCAGGGAGCACAATATTGATCCTGGAACCATAACCAGCCATGAGGACCTTCTAAGTCTGCCGATCATTTCCAGCAATACTATCAGGAACTATCAGCCACCAGAGACCTCTGACTTTGAATTTAAAAGTATAGACTGGAATAGCATATTCACAATCCATGAAACCAGCGGTACCAGCGGCATCCCTAAATCGTTTTTTCTGACATGGGATGACTGGCAGAGGTATGCGGAAAAGTATTCAAGAGCATTTGTTTCCCAGGGGTTTGGGCCAGGAGACAGGGTTGTTGTATGCGCGTCCTATGGCATGAACGTTGGTGCAAATACAATGACGCTTGCTGCCAGAGATGTGGGAATGACCATTATCCCTGAAGGTAAATGCATTTTTCCGGCAAGGATAATGACCTCATATAAACCCACAGCAATTGTCGGAAGTATCTTCAAATTGATAAAACTGGCAGAGAGAATGAAAGAAGGCGGAATTGAACCTTCAGAGTCCAGCATTCAGAGACTGGTCGTTGGAGGAGAGAGCTTTGCAGAAGAATCAAGGCAATACGTTTCACAACTATGGGACTGTGAGGTCTATAATACCTATGGTAGCACTGAAGGTACCATGTGCGGAGAATGCAGTGAAATAAATGGACTGCATGTTCCTGAAGATCTGGTTCATCTGGATGTATATGATCCGCAGCTCAGGACTTTTGTGGAGGATGGGGAATGCGGGCGTGCAATATTGACAACCCTGCTGCCACCTGGTGCAAAATGCGGCACCCTTCTTCTCAACTATGATACAGAGGACACCACCCTTGTACATTCAAGAAAGAAATGTGCCTGCGGAAGAACACATATGAAGATAGAGAATCCACAGCGTGAGGCTGAAACTTTCTGGATCGCAGGCAGTCCCTTTAACAGGGTGGATGTTG
>SKZM01000066.1 GCA_007127385.1 Methanosalsum sp. | reverse complement strand
TAGCATACTCCATTTTACAACCAGCATCGATACTTCCTGAACAGATCCAAGAAGATCCAGCAAAGGCTTTGACTGTTGAGGAGCCATTGAAACAAGAGCAATACCCACGATTATAGAAAAAATAACTACCTGAAGCATCTGCCCTGATACCATTGCAGCCAGTGGGTTGGTGGGCAAAAGTGATCCGATCTGCATCGGAATTGATACTATGACAGAATTGCTTATTTCATTCCCCCCTACATCCACCGGTGCCACCACATCTCCCATTGTACCCCTTACAGCATCACTGCTAATATACTGTCCAGGCTGTATTGTAGTGGCCAGCCCCAATCCAATGAATACAGCAATTACAGTGGTGATCAGAAAATAACCCACGACTCTAAGACCAACTTTTTTAAGCTGTTCTATATCCTCTCCTGCAGCAATTCCCCTTATAATCGATGCAAATACCAGAGGTATTACAATCATTTGTAAAAGACCAAGAAAAATGTAACCCGGTAATGCAAACCATTCACCAAGTATTGTGGCAGTTGCCGGATCTACAAGGCCGTATGTGGGTCCAAGCAATAGTCCAACAGCGATTCCAAGAAACATCCCTATAAAGATTTTGAGCCAGAGTCTGCCTTCAACAAGTGATTCCAGATACCTGCTCATATACTTGAATGATCTGGGATGTATCAACTTCAGAGAATCCTGTGGCCTGATTTTTATCGGCATATCATCACCAAATCACATCACAAAAGAAAATAAGAAAAATCATTTGTCATAAACTCTCCAGATGAACTTGGCCCTGGGTCTTATCAGCCTGTTATCTTCGTATTGTTCAAGACAGTGAGAAGTCCATCCTGCTACCCTTCCAAGAGCAAATATAGAGGTGGATAGCTGAGCAGGGATGCTAAGATACTTATAGGCAACAGCAGCATAGAAATCAACATTTGGATAAATGATCTTTCCACTTTTTTTAACAAATTCTTTGTTGACTACATCCTCAAGTTTCTCTGCAATCTCGTACCATCCATTTTCTGTATCCGCCTTCGAAAGTTCTTTTGCTAGATTGCGATATACTTTGGCCCTTGGATCATAGGTTTTGTAAACCCGGTGACCAAAACCTGCAATTCTTGTTTTGGTTTTGACACACTCTTCCACAAAACTCTCAACATTATCTATGGATCCAATTTCATCAAGCATATTCATAGCCCCGAGTCTGGCCCCTCCATGTAATGGACCCTTGAGAGTACATATACCGGAAATTATAGCAGAATGTATATCCGAAAGGGTGGATGCAGTTATCCTTGAAGCAAATGTGGAAGCATTAAGTCCATGTTCAGCACTCAATATCATATCCTTTTCCATGATCTCTGCTTCAAGTTCTGTTGGTCTGGTCCCTTTAACCATATATAAAAAATTTGCCCCGTGTTCAAGCTCAGAATCAGGAGAAACTGGTTCTAGGCCGTTTATTATTCGATAATATGCAGCAACTATAGTTGGAAATTTAGCAATCAGTTTAATGGCTTTTCGGGTATTTGCATCTACAGAATTGTCATTATAATCAGTATCATATTGTGAAATGTAAGAAACGGCAGTCCTTAAAACATCCATGGCATCTGCCTGATTATTGCATATCTTCAATATATCTATTACACCAGAATCCAGTTCTCTTTCATTCCTCAGGGTTGTTATGTATTCGGATAGTTCACTTCCATCAGGCAGATGGCCTGTAAGTAGCAAATAGGATACCTCTTCAAAGGAATTATCCATTAGATCAGCTACGTTTATGCCTCTGTATGCCAGTATGCCTTTAATTCCATCAATATAGGCAATCTTTGTTTCAACGGCAATAACATCCTCTAAACCTTTTTTACGGTTATCCACCCTCTACCTCCAGAAAAATATAAGTTTCACTGGTTATAGATTATATATAGCGTTCTAATATAATAAATAATTGCAGTGTTGGTCACTGTGACAACTACAACTATAGATTGGAAATAATGAGAACTGCAATATGCCCTACTGAACCTGAAAATATCGGAATTGCCAGATTATCATCTACACGTGTAAACCACAGTTCTGCAAGTGTTGCAGATAATGCCATAATGACCGCAACAGGCCAGCCTCCAAGGAACAGGTATCCAATAACAAAATTAACTATTAATGCACTCAAGCTTCCTTCAAGTGATTTTGGGCCGTGGAATATCTTTGTTCTACCATATTTTTTCCCAATCAATGCTGCACTCAGATCTCCAAAGGTAGCCATCAGAATTGCAGCCGATGCAATCTCATAACTGAAGATCGAAATGGATATTATCGCCCCAATTATAAAGTATATATGGCCAGCCGGATGAGAGATTTCATTTTTTCTAAACAGAGACTGCAAAAGAGGAATGCTTATATTGTACTTTAGCCTCGCATTTTCAATAATCAGAAATAGGAGTAAAAAAAGAATCAACATTCCCATGACAGCATTCTTTCCGGCATAAAAATAAACGATCACAATTACGACTGATGTCAGATGAATACTTTTCCGGATAAGTTCCTGTAAAATCGTATTTGAATGCATGCTAACTGACCGAATTTAAATTTTATGCAGTGCAGTATGTCCGACCTTTTTCTATTTATTTGTTTTTTTATAACATTTCCCTATCCTTTTCCATATTTCAGGTTATGTCACTATTTTACTATAAATTCTGCAAATAAATACTTCAGGCCTGAATACTGGAAAAAGCATCAGTTTTATATATCCCCCTCTATACATTGATATCTTATGCATTGGAGGACAATGTATTGCTGTTTGAATATATGGAGATGATGCAGACTTGGGCAATGATTACCTGAATAAAAAATACTGGAACGGATTGATCAAAATCAGTCTTTCAAGACTCTTTATCCTGCGAGTTCTTTACGATGAGCCACTGCACGGTTATGAGATATCCAGGAGAATATCCAGAATGACAAATGGATGCTGTGCCCCAACTGAAGGAACACTGTACCCGGTTTTGAAGGAATTTGAAAAAGAAGGATATATTATCTGTAAAAAAGAGACTGTTAGTGGTCGAAGCCGTAAAGTCTGTACCTTAACTGAAAAAGGAGTAAAAGCCTGCTGCACTGGCCTTGAAGCATGGAAAGAAACCGCTCAGGTACTGCTGGATGTTCATGAAAAACTGTGCCAGAAAGAGGATAAATGATGGTTTCCCCTGGACTGGAAGATACATTGGGGTTCTTTCTGAAAATTACACTGGAACTGACTGTCCTGTTTATTGGAATTTCGTTTCTCATAGGATTATTGCAGGAGTATGTTCATCCTGACAGAATAAAAAATGCTGTAGGTCGCTCACAAAACTGGATAGTAAACAACAGTCTTGGTGCTGGCCTGGGTATGACCACACCTTTTTGCTCATGTTCCACAATACCTCTTCTTCTTGGCATGCTTAAAGGGGGTGTTCCTTTTGGAGCTGCAATGTCCTTTTTAATAGCATCCCCTCTGATTAACCCTGTTATCATGGGATTGCTGATAGCTCTTCTGGGGATTCGGGTAGCTGCAATATATTTTATCATCGTGTTCCCGGCAGCAGTTCTTACAGGCTATGCATGGAATAAACTGGGGCTTGAAGGTGAAATAAAAAATGTCACTGTCCGGGAAAACACATGCAAAAAAACATATATCCAGAGCAGCCACAGACAGAAGATAGCAAGTGCTTTTAAGGATTCATGGACTTTGTTTAAACAGATGCTTCCATGGATGCTCCTGGGAGCAGGGATCGGTTCCCTGATTTACGGATATCTTCCGGAAGAACTCATATTAAAAGTTGCAGGACCATCCAATCCAATCGCTATTCCTGCTGCTGCACTGATCGGAATACCCATGTATATAAGAGTGGAAACAATGATACCAATAAGTGATGTCCTGATTTCAAAAGGAATGGGGATCGGAGCTGTAATGGCATTGATAATTGGAGGTTCAGGAGCAAGTATACCAATGGTTTCATTACTATCTGCAATATTTAAAAGAAAGCTGGTTATTGCATTCATAATCACTGTAATGGTGCTTGCAACATCAGGTGGGATATTATTCTCCATCCTAAGCTGAATGCAGCAAAGTTGAGCCACCTGGTAAAAAGACAAAATAAATTAATAGGAGAGATGTAAAATGGTTAAAAAGCTATTGAACAGGTTATTTGGTAAAAAAGAAGATGATAATAAATGCTGTGATTTTGAAATTGTTTCAGAGCCGGAGGATGAAAGTGAAAATGATGAAGAGAATTTCTGAGCAATATTTGTATTCTCATTCATTTTTTTCTACAAACCGTTTATACACCCTGGACTGGAATCCGTGGTATTTTGAAAAGCCCTCTGCATCCTTTTGATCAATTGTTTCACTGTCAAAGGATACCAGCTCTTTGGAGTACAGCGCATATGGAGAAGTACGTGCCATGATAGATACACTGCCTTTCTGAAGTCTGAGTTTAACGGTTCCACATACCCTTTCCTGTGTCCTGTCAATAAAAGCGTTCAGATCCTGGTACAGGGGTTCATCTACAAGCCCGAAATAGGCAAGCTCAGACCACTGTGAATCAACCATAGATTTGAATTTTAGTTCAGCTCGTGTGAGTACCAATTTTTCCAGGTCTCTGTGGGCAGCCAGCAGTACTGTAGCTGCAGGATGTTCATAATTCTCCCTGGCTTTGAGTCCAAGTACTCGGTCTTCGATCAGATCAGTACGTCCGACTCCATGAGAACCTGCTAGTGTGTTGAGAGTAGCGATCAACTCAACGGCACCAGGAATTTGCCCGTTCAGGGAAACAGGTACACCGTTCTCAAATCCAATTTCAATAATCTGAGGGTCCGGTGCATCTTCAGCTTGAGCACTGAAAACACCATCGTGAGGGACTTTCCGCTCCCCTGAGTGTGCCAGATCAGCCCTCGGTCGGCGTCCCTCTCGTGAACCCGCCGAAGAATGCGCTGGACGGCGTAGTACTGCATGTACCGGGGGATGATCTTCACGTCCCCGCCTGCACCGCGCTCGTAGAAGACGAAGTTGTCGAGGATCTCCAGCAGTGTCGCCGGATTACACAGCGCCTGGACGGCCTGCTTCATCGGGATCGGATCCCGGTACTCCACGGGCGCTTCGGTCCACGGCTCGTAGAACTCGGGGGTCGCCCCGACCGCACCGTAGCGGAGTTCGGTCGTGTCGGCGGCGACGTTCAGCAGGCCGGGCACGAACAGCCGGGGCACCCGCTCTTCGTACGTCCGGAGGTCCCTGATCGCGTCGTAGAAGTCGTTGTCCTGGGCGAGGGACTTCAGTTCCATCTGGACGATGGGGATACCGTTGACGAACAGCGTCACGTCCGGGCGGATCGACTTCCGGCGGTTGACGCGGAACTGGTTGACGGCGACGAAGTGGTTGTTCTCGACGTCCTCGAAGTCGATCAGGTCGACGTAGGTCGGCTTGGTCGTCCCGTTTCCGTGCTTGGCGTCGAACTGTTTGCCCGTCCGCAGGAGCGTGTGAAAGCGCCGGTTGCCGGCCATCAGGTCGTCGGTGTCGAGATCGCGGCGCAGGGAG